>JABUSI010000117.1 GCA_021442745.1 Erysipelotrichaceae bacterium
CCGGAAGCAATACCGGAATACAACGGTAAACTACCGACCTTGTGTCCCATGATTTCAACGATGAAAATACGTCCGTGAGAGTTTGCGGTCGTATGAATCCGGTCAATGGATTCGGTCGCAATATCTACGGCAGAATAGAACCCGAAGGTCATATCCGTACCGGCTAAATCGTTATCGATTGTCTTTGGCAGATGCACCACGTTCAATCCTTCTTCTGACAGTAAATTTGCGGTCTTCTGAGAGCCGTTTCCTCCCAATACTACCAGACAGTCCAGACGAAGCTTCCGATACGTGTGCTTCATGGATTCGACTTTATCCAGCCCGTTTTCATCCGGCTGACGAATCGTTTTGAACGGTACCCGGCTGGTACCTAAAATTGTTCCTCCGGTTGTCAGGATGCCGGAAAAATCATCCGATGTCAATTCCCGGTATTCCGCATAAATCAATCCGCGGTAACCGTCCATAAATCCGTAGATTTTCAGATCTTCTCCGCATAGTGTACGTAATCCTTTTACGACGCCGCGCATTGTCGCATTCAGTGCCTGGCAATCGCCGCCGCTTGTTAACATTCCAACTCGCATAGTATGTTTCCTTCCTTGTTTTTTATCATAGTATCACTTTTTTACAAACCGTGTAAACAATCGGTGTATAATTAAGAAAAAAGCGAGGAAAAATCATGAATCTGGATAAGTATTGTTACGACGGTAGTAAGAAATTTAAGATCGATAAGGTTTCCCGTAAGGAAACAAGTCTGTGCAAGGATAAAAAAGAAGCCATCAAAAGGATGAATGAAAACCTGGAACAGATTGTCACATTGCAACAGAAATTATATGCCGACAAGACGGAAGGAGTGATCTTCCTGTTTCAGGCAATGGATGCTGCCGGAAAAGACGGTACCATTGCTGCCGTATTGTCATGTCTGAGCAGTCACGGTGTGTATGAAAAAGCGTTCAAGTCTCCGTCAAGTGACGAACAGGCACACGATTATCTGTGGAGAATTCATCAGGCGGTTCCGGCCAAAGGGGAAATCGGTATTTTCAATCGTTCCCAATACGAAGAAGTATTGATTTATATTGTCAAGGAATTGTGGAAGGTACAGGCAAGAGCACGCAGAATTCCTGAAGAGGAACTGATTATAAACCGGTATGAAGATATCAATAACTTTGAAAAGTATCTGTATCACAACTCCGTACGGACCGTTAAGATTTTTCTGAACGTTTCCAAGAAGGAACAGGCAAAACGGTTCTTGAGCCGGATTGATGAACTGGAAAAGAACTGGAAGTTCTCGGAAAGCGATTATGCCGAACGGCAGTACTGGGATGCTTACCAGAAAGCGTTTGAAGACTGCATCAATCATACGGCTACCAAGGATGCACCATGGTATGTGGTACCTGCCGATCATAAGTGGTATATGCGATATGTTGTATCCGAAATCATTTTGAAGACGTTACAGGAAATGGATCCGCAGTATCCGGTGGTTTCCCAAGAGCGTCTGGCAAAGTTCAGCGAAATCAAAACGCAGATTGAGGAAGAATTGAATCAATAGAAAAAAGAAGTGGGCAACATTGCTCACTTCTTGTACGTTGTGCTGAAACTGTTGATGACTCTTCCCTTACGGGTTGATTTTTCCACTGCCGGCGCTTCGTCTGTATGATCCATCAGGTACTGATGGTTATCAAACGGTTCACGGAAATCCTTGATTGGCAATAAGGC
>JABUSI010000047.1 GCA_021442745.1 Erysipelotrichaceae bacterium
TTTGCGTTATTGATTGCGTTGATTGCGGTATCGGCAATGGCAAGCAGTATGAAGAGCGTATATCATGCCAATGCCGGAGCGTATGAAGCAGACGGCGGATTACGGTTAACAAGGAAAAATGATATTTATCTGAATACCACCAGACAGGTACGGTGGATTAAAAAAGAATCTAATTAAAGGAGGTAACAGACATGGGATTAATTAGAGCAGCATTAAGTACAGTAGCAGGTACGTTGAGTGATCAGTGGAAAGAATATTTCGTATGTGACTCTTTGGATAATGACGTATTGATGGTCAGAGGAATCAAGAGAAACAAAGGCGGAAACTATGGTAAGGATAATGTCATTACCAATGGCAGCGGTATTGTGGTAGCAGACGGTCAGTGCATGCTGATCGTAGAAAAAGGTGCTATCGTGGATATGTGTGCGGAACCTGGAGAATATACGTATGATATGTCCAGTGAACCTTCTTTCTTCTGCGGAACTTTCAAGGAAGGTATCAGGAATACATGGGAAACCATGAAGAAGAGATTTGCGTATGCCGGGGATACGGCTACCGATCAGAGAATTTACTATATCAACACGAAGGAAATTACCGACAACAAGTTCGGTACAAGCAATCCGGTTCCGTTCAGGGCAGTCGATGACCGTGTGAATCTGGATCTGGATGTGGAAATCAAGTTCAACGGTGTGTATTCCTATAAGATTACCGACCCGATGTTATTCTACAAATTTGCGGGTAACGTGGAACAGATGTATACCAGAGATCAATTGGATACCCAGATGAGAACGGAATTTGTGGCAGCATTGCAGCCGGCATTCGGTAAACTGTCCGATCTTCGTATCCGTCCGAACCAATTGGTTACGTATAACGTGGAAATCGAAAATGCGATGAACGAAGCATTGTCTGCCAAGTGGGGTAAGACAAGAGGTATCGAAGTCGTATCCGTTGCGATCGGTTCCGTACAGTTGTTAGACCAGTACAAGGAAGCTATTTCCAACAGACAGATTGATGAATCATATACCAATCCGGCAGCCGGTGCAGCAGCCATTGCCCGTGCTACAGCCGAAGCAATGAAGGATGCAGCCAATAATACGGCCGGTGCCATGAATGCGTTTATGGCAACCAATGCGTTTGCGTCCAACAGCAATACGGCACAGGGATTGTATGGCATGGCATCACAACAGCCACAGACACAAGCTCCGGCAGCGAACAGCTGGACATGTGCATGCGGTACGGTTTGTACCGGTAACTTCTGTCCGACATGCGGTGCTTCCAAACCGCATCCGGCAACCTGGACATGTGCTTGCGGCACGGTTTGTACCGGAAACTTCTGCCCGACATGCGGTGCCAAGAAACCTCAATAAGTAAATCAAACAAGAGAGAATCGTTTGAAACGGTTCTCTTTTCATCTTCACAAATGCTTAAGAAACAACCGTACCTGAATGATGTACTATAGTTGTGCAAGGAGGTAACACTTATGAAAAAGTTAGTTACAGTATTATTAATCGGTGGTATGTTGGTTTGTTTCGCAGGATGCTCCAAGAAGGAAGAAAATCCGATCGGAAATATGCCGAACCCATTTTATAAAGAAGAAACAGAAGGTAATCAGATGAATACACAGATTCCAAATCCATGGATTGAAGTGGAAACCATGGAAGAAGCCATTGAAAAAGCAGGATTTGACTTC
>JABUSI010000280.1 GCA_021442745.1 Erysipelotrichaceae bacterium
TTGATTCCCTGTCGGGTACCGAGGTTCAGATAGATGGTTGTCTGCTCGGGAAGTTCGAATTCCCTGACGTCTTCGGCGTTCGGGTCAATGGATTCGATTAACGTATCGTCAAAGTATTGCTGCATCAGCATACAGGCAACGTCGCGCTCGCTGTATCCGGCCTGAATCAGACGGTCCAGAATCGTATGCATGGTGGCGGTAGGAGAACCTTGCATCAGATCCAGCATATCGCCGTATAACTGTTCCGTTCGGATCTGGGCAATTTCGGCTTGTGTCGGTAATGGCTTGACGATGATTTCCGCTTTGGTCATCTTCTGTACCTGATTGAGCAGAAAATGCTGGCGGTGATTCAGCAGGGTAATGGAAACGCCTTCTTTACCGGCTCTTCCGGTTCTGCCGATCCGATGGACGTAATATTCGTTTTCCTGCGGGAAATCGTAGTTGAATACGATATCCAGGTTGGCAATATCCAGTCCTCTGGCTGCTACGTCGGTGCAGACCAGAACGTGAATCTTATGGTTCTTAAACCGTTCCAGTACGGAGGTCCGTTGTTCCTGTTTCATATCTCCGTGAATACAGGCTGCCGGATATCCCTTGGCTACCAGATCACCGGTTAATTCGTCAACCATTTTGCGGGTGTTGCAGAAGACCATGGATAATTCCGGACGCTTCAGGGTAATCAGTTGCATCAGGACTTCTTTTTTCTGTGCCTGCTTGCAGAAGTAGGCGTATTGGGAAATCGTCTGTGCGGTTTCGTGCTGCGTCTTTGCCTGAAGGAATACGGGGTCTTTCAGATACCGTTCTTTCAGTTCCAGGATTTCCTTCGGCATGGTTGCCGAAAACATCACGGATTGTCTTTCTGACGGTAATTCTTCAATAATCAGGTCTATATCTTCCCGGAATCCCATATCCAGCATTTCGTCGGCTTCATCGAGCACAAGCTTGTCGCATTGGTGCAGGCGAATGGTACTTCTTTCAATGTGATCAAGGATTCTTCCCGGTGTTCCGACGATAATGTCGGCACCTTTTTTCAGTTCGTTGATCTGGTTTACAATCGGCTCTCCGCCATAGACGATGACGGTACGTAATCCTTCGGTATATTTCAGGTATTTCCGCAGATCTTCACCGACCTGCATCGCCAGTTCGCGGGTTGGTAATAACACCAGCATCTGCGGAAGTTTCTTTCCCTGCTGAATATGGCATAACTGCAGAAGAGGTAAACCGAACGCTGCGGTTTTTCCGGTTCCGGTCTGGGACTTCCCGATGACATCTTTTCCTTTCAGAATAGCCGGAATACAGGCTTGTTGTATTTCCGTTGCTTCTTCGTATCCTAATTCATCCGTAGCCCGTAACAGGCTTTCCTGCAACGGTAATTCATGAAAGTGCATGGAAAAGCCTCCTTTCTCAAAACGCTACTTATCATATCATACAATGCATAAAAAAACATTCACGATTGTGAATGTTTACTGTTTTTGTCCGCAATGTTTACAGAAGGCGGAATCGGCATCGATTTTGCTGCCGCAATGCTTGCAGTAGACGGTCCGGACATTGCTTTCGCCACCGAGTCCTTCTTTTACGGCACTTGCCATTTCCCGTACGGAATCTTTGTAGATGGATGCCTTGGCATTCGCAATGTTACGATAGTCGTCTTCGTGACGTTCATAGATATCGCGCTGAAC
>JABUSI010000370.1 GCA_021442745.1 Erysipelotrichaceae bacterium
TTACCGCTCAGTTCGAACGTATTTTCCGGCAGTTTTACCGTCGTATGCTGACCCTTGATCCTATCCGCCATCGTTCCGGTCGCTTCTTCGTTTCCCTTTTCAAAATGAATACGATATACGTATACCGGTTCTTCGTAACAGGAAACGTTTCCGGAATTGTCTTTTACATACACATAGTATGCTCCGGCATGGTCAACCGTGGACGTAAAGGTATCTTCTGCGACAAACTGGCCGTCAACGCCCGCAAACGCCGTCCAGTCCGGATCGGTTGCTTCCGGTGCCGTTGCGCTTTCCGTAATCATCCAATGGGTTACGGAATAGGTATCGACCGCCGTAACCGTAAAGGTCACTTCGGTTAAGTCTTCGTTATTGGTTAATACAATCCGGGTAACGGCAGGTGCTTCATCCACACTGGAAATCCGCACGATATTACCCAGGGAAGATTCCGTCAATACGGCATGCAGCATACCCGTGATTTCATCCAGGGAATCGTTTCTTGTGCCGTTGACCACTTCAAATTCACTGCCGGTAATCCAAGGGTTATCGGAAGCGAATACATATCCGTCAATTGCCGTAGCATGCAAAGCGATCTTTTCGTTCTGCAACAGGATATACGGAACCGTATCCCCGTTGATTGTCGCTTGTAAAACCGACTGGCTGTCCGGTTGTACCATCACCTGAGCCACATACAAAGGTGTACTGTCTTCCGGAGACAGAATTTCACTGGCACTGTAGTTATTCTTCGCATTTCCGCCTGTCGGAATCGTCTGCAAGCCATAACTGTAGCTGTATACTTTACCTTCTGCAGCCGCTGCTTCGGCATGCGCACGGATTGCCGCAGACATATCAAAACGATTGCCTTCCGCTACCGCATAACCGTCTGCACCCAGACTGATCGGCGTATAGGTCTGGCCATCATACGCATACAGCCATACCTTATAGGATACGGTTAATTCGCTACGGGAAACCGCAACGTAAGACAGGCTGCCCGGATTCTTGCTATCCCAGCCATGACCGTAAGGAACGGACAATTGCCGTGGCAATACCGTTAAGGTACCGCAGACAAGATTTATGATATAGTTATCCGCATTCGGTGCGGTAACCGAGTTTAATTTATACGAAATGGTGTTGTTGCCTTCGTCTTCTTCCGTTGTTACGTTGGTCTGCGTACCGGTTACGGAAATGGAAAGGAAACCTTCTCCCGTCGCAAACGTACCTTCAATGGAATAACCGTTGTTGGAATGCGGCAGACCGTCATATAAGAATTCGTCGTCATTGGAACGAATGGTAATTTCCCGCTTGTTAATGGTAAATTCATGTTCTGCCGTCGTTACTTCTTCGTAGTTATCGTTACCGGCGATGACCGCATACACCGTATACGTACCGGCATTGACCGGCTGAACCGTCGTAGCCGTCTGTCCTTCGGAAACATAGTAATACGTAACCGCACCGCTTCCGCTTGGAACCGAATCCAGCTGCGGTTGTCTGAACACGCGGTCATACGTCCAGTCACTTAACAGGACGTTAGCCGTGAAGGATGCTTTGGTAATCGTAAACGGAACCGTCTTCGAGCCTTCATAATTGCCCGTCAAAACAACCGTTACCGTCGCCGGATTTTCTGCCGTGCTGGCATTGTGGTTGTTCGCATAGCTGACGGTATAATCCCGGTT
>JABUSI010000169.1 GCA_021442745.1 Erysipelotrichaceae bacterium
ATTGCCAGAGCGGCAAGACTGTCCAAGTTAAAAGAATTCTATGAACCGGAAGGCAACAAGCAGGTATTGTTTGCGAATGCCTTCTATATGGCAACCAAGGTGGGCGGAAGCGTGTTTGACAGAGTCGGTTCCTTAGAACCGGGATATCGGTTCAATGCGCTGGTTCTGGACGGACTGACCGATGCAGGTTCCACACTGACACCGGAAGAACAACTGGAACGGTTCTGTTACATCGGGGATGACCGGAATATTGTCGGAAGATATCTGGACGGAAAATTCATTACGGTAGAATAAGTCGGGAATACTCCCGGCTTTTTTCATAAAAAAAGAAGTGATTTCTCACTTCTCAAAGGCCATCGGGAAATATTCTTTCAACAACTCCCGGTTGTAGTTGACGATACGGTCTTTCGGGAAATTCACTTCGTTAACGATTTCTTCGCAATAGATGTGTTTTCCGACTTCAAAGGAAATGTGTGCATCGGAGTTCATAATGACCGGTACGTTGTATTTCATACACATCCGTAAGACTTCTTTCATGTTTTCGCGGGAGTTTAACCGGAAGCCGTCCGGTTTCAGACTGGAGTTGTTGACTTCAATCAGTACGTGGTGCTCCGCTGCCGCTTTGACGACACGTTCTGTGTCAAACGGATATTTGCCGTCATCCGGATGTCCGATGATTTTCACGTTGGTATGATTCAGGGCATTGATGTAAGCCATCGTGTTTTCTTCCTTGGATTTCGGTACCATGGTCGGTGTATGCAAGGAAACAATCGCATAATCGACGCCTTCCAGATACCGGTCTTCCAGGTCCACCTCTCCCTTTTCGTTCAGAATATTCAGCTCAATGCCACGTAAAATGGTTACGCCGTCAATATGTCTCGGCCATACCTTGAAGTTCATAAAATAAATGGCTTTCGGAGAACCGACCAATGCCGGACCGTGGTCGCTTAGTCCGTAAAATTCCAATCCTTTTTCCTTGGCTGCCCTGACGTTTTCTTCAAACGTACTGTAGGCATGTCCGCTCATAACGCTATGGGTATGAACGTCTAACAAATCTTTCATACTGCCACCTCAATTTCCACATAATATGATAGCACAATGTGTCAACCGAAAAGATTGTATCAGCGGGTAATTTGTGTGCATGTTTGAAAAGATTGTGGTATCATATGTACAGTTAAACCCGCAAACAGAAGGAAGGACGCTGCAACCGTGTTGAAAAGAGAAGGCTGTCTGGTGGAAATGCCGGCAATACCTGCAGCACATGCACCTTTGAGGGGTCGCTTTGAATACAGTAGGAGCGGACGAAGGACTCATCGTTACCGAGAATGAGAGGAATCTTAGGATTCAAGAAGAGTGGAACCACGGTATGCGTCTTTTCGGTAAGAAGGACGCTTTTTATTTTCAGGAGGAAAGATTATGAAACTATACAATTCGAAAACACTGAAGACGGAAGAATTTGTGCCGATTGTGCCGAATGAAGTCAGTATGTATGTATGCGGACCGACGGTATACAATCACGCTCACATCGGAAATGCACGGCCGATTGTCGTATTTGATACGTTGCGGAGGGTGTTTGAAGTACAGGGATACAAAGTAAAATACGTATCCAACTTTACGGATGTTGACGATAAGATTATCAACAAGGCCATCGAAGAAGG
>JABUSI010000348.1 GCA_021442745.1 Erysipelotrichaceae bacterium
TGTGTTGTTCCGACCGTGTTACTGCTGGTAGCTACGGTTGTCGGTGCGTTCTGGTATACGATTGGTATGTATTGCGTATTTGTGGCATTCATTGCCTTCTTTATGAATCTGGTACAGTTGTTTGCCGGACATCAGAATTATCTGTCATACATTCTGGTAACGTTAACGATGACCGCAATCATGATTGCGTTTGTATGGATCGGTGCACAGGTTATCGGCGGATGGGAAATCGGCGGCATGAAATTAGCCGAACTGTTGCAAAACCAGAATCTGCTGGATTTGCTGGCACAAATGAATCAAGGTGCTTAGAAGATGAGAAATCATCTTCTTTTTTTAGGAAATGCTCACATCCGGTGATTACTTCCGGTAAAAACGTAAAAATTCAAATCCTGCGGGTGTATACTGAAGAAAAAGAAACGAGAGGTATTTGTATGCTGGATTTAACACCGAGACCAATCAAATCCGAAATGAAATCCCGCCCGATGAAACCGGAAGGGGAAAAACCGTCCCGCTGGTCGTTTATGAAGATTCTGCGTGAACACAGCGATCTGAAGCAGTTTTATCCGGAAATCAATCCGTATGCGGAAGTCTATCCGTTCAGAGAGAACACCTACGCGATTTTAGTGGAAGGAAACGGTTTTGCGGATACGTGGAACTATCTGATTGTCGGACCGGAAAAAGCCTTGTTAATCGATACCAACTACGGTGTCGGTAATCTGAAAGCATTGTGTGAACATCTGTCCGGCGGTAAGGAAGTACTGTGTGCCGATACGCATTATCATATCGACCATATCGGAGGTAATTTATGGTGGGATCGGGTGTATATCCACAAATATGACGTGGAAAAACTGAAAGAACAGATTACTCCTGATTTCATAAAAAATGCGACTTTGGATGAAAACGGACAGCCGAAGTATACCTGGTATGACGTCAACGATTTGCCGCCGTTCCATGAATATGATATTGTCGGATTTGAGGACGGATACAAGTTTGATCTGGGTAAAGGGTATACGGTGGAAGTCGTGCATCTGCCGGGACATACAGCCGGACAATGCGGTTTTCTGGACAATCAGACCGGTTGTTTCTTTATCGGTGACGTAACGAGTGCGTTCGGCCCAACCGCCAACCCGGAATATGGGTATTACTGCACCGTCAATTCCTTACGGGATGCCTTAGTACGGTTCCAACCGCGGTTTTCCGAAGTTTCCGGTGTATTTCCGGGACACGGTACCATTGATTTGCATGCGGTGACACTACAGTATATCCTGGATATCTGTAACAGTATCATTGCTCATCCGGACTGGTACGAAGCGAAGAAAGATTTCTTCGGCACACCGGTATATGCGAAGAATATTTTCCAGATGGGAAGCGATATGAAATATACCGATGATGCGGTAATCAAAGAATAAACGAATCAATAAACTCAACGTGTAATCTGTTTATGCAGATTACACTTTTTTATAAGAAAAGAGATTGCCGTTCTGACAATCTCTGTATCTTTGTGTCACGTTATCAACTGAATTTCTTATATGTCTCAAGATGTTCAGGAAGAGAACCGACAAGAATCAGATACTCTTCTTCTCTGATTACCGTGAAATAAATCCGGACCATATCCGGCGGATGAACACCATACCTCAGATGCTGCTCCAGAAC
>JABUSI010000233.1 GCA_021442745.1 Erysipelotrichaceae bacterium
ACCATTATGGAAGAAGGCAACGAATTCATCGAACGTGTTACGACTGGTGGCGTATTGCCGATGATTACTTCTTGTTCACCGGGATGGGTTCGCTATGCAGAACGTGAATATCCGGATATTCTGGATCACTTGTCATCCTGCAAGTCTCCGCATATGATGCTGGGTGCGATGATTAAGTCATACTATGCAGAAAAGCATGATATCGATCCGAAGGACATCTTCAACGTATCCATCATGCCATGTATCGCTAAGAAGTCAGAAATCGACAAGCCGGAAAACGTAAAGGAAGACGGACAACAGGACGTAGATGCGGTATTGACAACACGTGAACTGGGTCGTCTGATCAAGTTGTACGGTATTGATTTCGAAAACTTACCGGAAGAACAGTTCGACCAGGACGTATTCGGTGAATATTCCGGTGCCGGTGTTATCTTCGGTGTATCCGGTGGTGTTATGGAAGCCGCATTACGTACGGTATATGAAACACTGACCAATGAAGAACTGGAAGACGTGAATTTCCATGCATGCCGTGGTGTTGTCGGTCTGAAGGAAGCTACGTTGAATATCAAGGGTATGGAAGTACGGATTGCAGTTGCTCACAGTATGGCATTGGCTAAGCCATTGTTGGATGAAGTCCGTGCCGGTACTTCTCCGTATCATTTCATTGAAATCATGGGATGCCCTGGCGGATGCATCAACGGTGGCGGACAGTCTATCGTTCCATCCTCAGTGAAGAATGCATTGCCTCCGGTTGACTGGAAGGCATTGCGTGCAAAGGCATTGTATGATGAAGACGAAATCCTGCCGGTAAGAAAGTCACACAAGAACTCACAGATTATCGAATTGTACGAAAACTACTTAGGTAAGCCATGCAGCCATAAGGCACACGAATTGTTGCATACGCATTACGGAAAGAAAGATCGTTTCACATTCTAAACAGTAAAGAGGCTGAATCATCAGCCTCTTTTTGTATGTCGGGGGTATAAAAAATTCTGTGGAAATCACAGAATTTTTATTTATACAGATTGTTTTTCTTCTTTCAGTTGTTTGAATACGAAGAGAAGATAGGAAATCGTATTGACGGTATTGAATGTGGCGTTCGTGTAATCCTTGATATAGAACGCAAAGGCTGCCCAGCAGAAACTGGCGAATGCGGATGACAGTTTCAATACGATGATGCTGTTGTTCGGGTTCAGGATAATGACGTTTTCCTGGAATGCCGCAAACAGCAAGAGGATACCGACAATACCGGATTGGTTGAATAAGAACCCGAGAACCAATGCCAGAAGGATGAGAAACCAGTTCAGAGTCCTGTTGTTGATTTCTTTCATAACACACAGATTCCGGATGATGCCGATGATATTTAAGATGACACCGGTGTATCCGCCTAAGATGGAGGTGGAAATGCAGACAATGACGGAGAACACGTTCATGAAAAATAACATGTCGTGTTTGGTCTTTCGGCTTGTCGCATACAACAGGAACATCTGTGCGATAAAACTGATGATGTTGGCGATCAGAATTCTCATAATACGTCCTTATATGTCCTTTCAACGACTAATTATACCGTATTTTATACATATTAGGAAACGGAAACGAAAAATGCAGAAAAATCCTGTACTCTTAATGCTGACAAACTGTA
>JABUSI010000426.1 GCA_021442745.1 Erysipelotrichaceae bacterium
ATTTCCTTCTGCAGATTTTCCAGCAGTACTTCCTTTGCCTTCGGCTGATTTTTCAGTTTCTTCGCCATATACTTCGATGCCATTTCCTGCGTTTCCTTACCATGAATCGCATCCCGTATTTCTTTTTTTATCGTCTTCGGCACAATACCGTTGCGCTCGTTATATTCCATCTGAATGGCACGCCGCCGGTTTGTCTCCGATATAGCCGCGTTCATACTGTCCGTCATCGTATCCGCATACATAATGACACGGCCGCGTTCATTCCGGGCTGCCCGCCCGATGGTCTGAATCAGCGAACGCTGGGAACGCAAAAAACCTTCCTTATCCGCATCCATAATCGCCACCAGACTGACTTCCGGAATATCCAGTCCTTCCCGCAACAGGTTGATTCCGACCAATACGTCGTACTTTCCTTTCCGTAAATCCCGGATAATTTCCGTTCTCTGTAAGGTATCCGTTTCATGATGCAGATAGGCAACCTTCAGTTCCGCCTTCTGCAGATACGCCGTTAAATTCTCCGCCATCTTCACCGTCAGTGTCGTAACCAAAGTACGCTCCTGCAACCGGATCCGATCCCGGATTTCATCCATCAGATCGTCAATCTGTCCCTTGGTCGGACGGACCTCGACGACAGGATCCAGCAATCCGGTCGGGCGAATGATCTGCTGAACCACTTCATTGTCCGTTTTCTCCAGTTCATAATCCCCCGGAGTCGCCGATACGAAAATAACCTGATGAATCAGATGTTCAAACTCCTCAAACCGTAACGGCCGGTTATCCAATGCACTCGGCAAGCGGAATCCGTATTCCACCAGCGTTTCTTTCCGGGCACGGTCTCCGTTGTACATGCCCCGCACCTGCGGAACCGATACGTGCGACTCATCAATAATCATCAGAAAATCTTCCGGAAAATAATCAAACAGCGTATACGGCCGGGAACCCGGTTCCCTTCGCTCAATCATCCGGCTGTAATTTTCAATCCCGCTGCAGAACCCGAACTCCCGTAACGCCTCAATGTCATACCGGCACCGTTGTTCCAGACGTTCCGCTTCCAGCAGTTTTCCTTCTTTTTTGAAATACTCCAGTCGTTCTTCCAGTTCCTGTTCAATTTCCGCACAAGCCTCCAGCATCTGTTCTTTCGGCTTCGCATACCCGTTTGCCGGGTAGATATTATAAACCTGATACGCATTCTGCAACGCCCCCGTCAGCGGGTCCACTTCACAGATACGTTCGATTTCATCATCAAACAGTTCAATCCGGATTACATACGTATCCGTATGCCCCGGGCAGATTTCCAATACGTCCCCTCTGGCCCGGAACGTCCCTCTTTTTAATTCCATATCGTTACGGGCATATTGTCTTGAAACCAGTTTATACAAAAGTTCCTGCCGGTTGACAATCTGTCCCGTCTTCAGCGTAAAGAACATGTCATGATACTGTTTCGGATCGCTGGAGGCGTAAATACACGCCACCGACGCCACAATAATCGTATCCCGCCGTTCCAGAATCGAATTGTAGGCAGCCATCCGCAGCATGTCCAGTTCATCGTTGGTCATACTGTTCTTTTCAATATACGTATCCGTCTTCGGCAGATACGCTTCCGGCTGATAATAATCGAAATTCGATACGAAATA
>JABUSI010000286.1 GCA_021442745.1 Erysipelotrichaceae bacterium
ATTCTGCGAAATCAAAGCCGTCCATACGCTAACGTCACCCGTATACAACAAGCCGAAATTATCCATCCAGGAACCACCCAGTTCGCCGAACCAGAACGGTACGTGAATCAGATCCTGCAGATGAAGTACAGATAAAATACGTTCCAGCATACCGTAAACCATCAGGTTTGCCGGATTGTAAATATCCGAACCGATAAACTCAAAGATACCCGTCAGCAATTCAATGACATACGGCCATCCGAAAGAGAACGCAATGCCCAGAATAACAGACCATACAACCGAAGAAATCAGTGCCCAGCTGTCATTATCGATAAACGATAACACACCGTAATCAAATCTCTTACGCGAACGCAGATAACACCAGCGGGTAAGAGAGGCAACCACCGTACTTCCGACCAGACCGGTTACCAACGGCGAATACGTGCCAAACAATCCCAATCCGTTTATATGAATGGTTGTGGTAATACCCATAACGTTCGAATAATAATATGACGGCAAGTCCGTCTTACACACAAACATCGTTACAACGTGAAATACGATATAGGATATAATTCCCACAAATGCCGGAACGGAATCTTCATACCGTTTGGACAATAACTTTATCACAATCAACATCGGGAAGCAGGAAATCAGAAAGCTTCCCAGATATTTCAATCCTGTACACAATAAAATCAGATAATCATTCGTGATAGGAATAAACGGAGTGATATTGGAGTTCAGGAAAAAATCACCAAGCCCTAAAATTAACGTTCCGAAAAACAACATTTTCAACGGAAACGAAATGACTTCAAGCAGTGAATACCACTTTTTCATTTTATCACCTCTTCCTAATATGATACCATTATAGTAGATTTGTTTCAAACAGGAACGGAGGCTTACCTCTATGGAAATCAAGGTTGCTGATTCACAAAAAGACTATTTTCAACTGCAACGGGTTCGCAGGGACGTATTTGTCCTGGAACAGAACGTTACGCCGGTGATTGAACAGGACGAAACGGACGACTGGTGCATTCACCTGGTTGCATACGACAACGATCTGGCAATTGCTACCTGCCGTATCATTCTGACGGACGATAAAGCCGTAATCGGCAGGCTTGCCGTACGGAAAGAATACCGCAGACAAAAAGTCGCTTCCGCCTTGCTGCGCTATACCGAACAATTACCGGAAGTGAAAGAAAAAGGCAGAATTACGCTGCACGCCCAGATGAGCGCATATCCTTTATATGAAAAATGCGGCTATACCCCTTTCGGTGAACACTTCTATGAAGCAGGCATCGAACATGTAGAAATGGAAAAATACATATGAAACACGGATACGAAGAAGAATACAAAGTTCTTCTGACAAAAGAAGAATTTGAAACGTTATGCAACTGTTTTCCCACATTACACTTCGTAACCCAGACAAACCATTACTACAACACCGATTCCTCAAACATTTCCCTGCGAGTCCGCGATATAGAAGACAAGCAGATCTTTACCTGTAAGATTCATACCGATAAAGGTCTGGAAGAACACGAAAAAGAAATCATCGTCCCGTTCTGGGAGGATATAGAAATCATGGATTACTTGCGAAAAGTCAACATAACAGGACCATTTACGGAATGGGGACAACTGACTACAGA
>JABUSI010000050.1 GCA_021442745.1 Erysipelotrichaceae bacterium
AAACTGATGAACAAATAAAAGGGACGTGATTGTCCCTTTAATAATGGTATTTTTTCCGCATGACAAGCAGTGCCGGTACGGATAAACATAACGCAAGTATTTCCGCTATCACGTTGGAGAGCCAGATACCATCCAGTTGCAAAAACTGTGGCAGAATTACAATGCAGAATAACTGACACAGAAATGTCCGGTTGGTGGAAATCAGTGCGGATAGCGGTCCGTTATTCAATGCGGTAAAGAAACTGGAAGCGAGCATATTAATCGGACAGAACAGAAACAGCAGGATATCAATCCGTAATCCGTGGATTGTCATGGCCAGCAATGCCGGATCATAGCCGATGTAAGCTTTGCCGAACGGTTCGGCAATCCATTGCCCGAAGGCGGTGAGAACAACTCCCATGCCGGTCAGAATCAGAATGCTTTTCATCAGGACGTTCGTTAATTCCATATGATTTTCCGCACCGTAATGATAACTGACAATCGGGGTGTATCCGACGTTGTATCCGCTGAATAACGCATAGAAAATCCAGGTAACGTACAGGATTACGCCGTAGGCGGCAATGCCGTCATTTCCCGCGAAGCGAATCAACTGCCAGTTGTAGACAACGGAAATGATATTAAAGGCGATGGTCGTCATAAATTCGGACAATCCGTTCAGACAGCATTGAAACAGTACCGGGAAATCCCACCGGAATTTTCTGAAATGAATGACACGGTTTTCGGATTTGCTGAAGTACAGTAAAGGTAATGCCGTACCGATTAACTGGGAAATTCCCGTTGCATAGGCCGCACCGGCTAATCCCCATTGGAAAATCCAGACGAACAATGCGTCAAGAATCATATTGGTTATCCCGGCAAGAATGGTATACCGCAATCCGAGTTTCGGCTGCTCAGCGACAATCAGAATACTTTGAAATGCATTCTGCATCATCCATGCGGTGTTAAACGCCAGCATGGTGACACCGTACAGGATGCAATCTCCGAGAATGGTTTCGTTTGCACCTAAAAAGACTGCAATGGGTTTGACAAAGACAATACTGACGGCACTGATTATGATTCCGCCAAGAAACAGAAACATCACCAGCATGGACAGTACTTCGTTGGCTTTCTCTCTTTTTTGCTCACCTAACAGTTTCCCGATATAAGCTGTTCCTCCGGTACCAATCAGAAATCCGATTCCGCCGATGACGCCGAGATACGGTAAGATCAGATTGATTGCCGCAAAGGCTTGCTTGCCCGCAAAATTGGATACGAATAAACCGTCAACAATACCATATAAGGATGTGAATAACATCATGACCATGGAAGGAAAAACGAATCGCAACAACCGGGAATATGTAAAATGATCCGATAACTGAATTCTCATAAAAACCTCTTTTTAACTTGATAATGTTACCATAAAAAAAGCGAGATGTCATCTCGCGGTGAAAGCCTTGGGGCTGTGTTCATGCTACTTGTCCTGATTTGCGTTGTTTTTACGGCAAGCCGCAAAGCAAACGCAAATTAGTAAATGTAAATTCCTTTTTCCTGTAATTTGTTTGCGTCTGATGTAAAATGATCGAATTCTGAGCTGACAAAATCGCAAAAGTACAATGTAGCGTAATGGCAACGAT
>JABUSI010000048.1 GCA_021442745.1 Erysipelotrichaceae bacterium
TGTCGTACCATTGACGACAACCGTTACGGCCGGTGTATAATCGGTATCCGCCTGATACGTAAACGTATCGGTGCCATCCGTAAAGGTAACGTGAATATCATCATTTGAAATTGTTCTGGAGGTAACCGTCAGAGCTTTTTCCACAACATGCAGCTCATAGTTTTCGGACGTAAATCCGGTTAATGTATACGGATACGTACCGGCCGGACTGCCCTGTACATACTCACAGCTCACCGTTCCGGCAGCAATCGCACTCTCGGTATCGTTACCCAGCAAGGTACCATGACCATACGCATAGGTACTTGGTTTCGGATCTCCGAACTGCAACGTCTGTTCCACACCCCAGATATCCAGGTTTGCCTTGGTGATGGAAACGGTTGTATTGGCAGTTTCCGTAGAAACAATCTGCCCGTCGGCATCCTTTAAGGTAACCGTTACGGAATACGTACCGCTGTCGGATACATTCCGTACCGTTAAGGATGAACCGGTAAAGGACATCGGCTGTCCGTCCTTTTCCCATGCATAACAAAGGGTTCCGGTAACCGTACCGGAATAGGAAACTGTCAGATTTGAATCCTGACCGTTATATTCTTTATCCACCGTCGGTAAACTGACGTTCCCGATGGATTCTTCTTCCCACTTCAGATAGACGTCATATCCGCTTACGGAATGCGCAAACGGCAGTGACACTGCGTTGGTAAAGGCTGAATCGGCATAATATCCCGCAAAGGACCAGCCCATTCGCTGCGGTGTTTCGAGGGCATAAATCTGATTGCCGATCATAAAGCCCTTCTTGTTTGCCTGCAAAGCACTCGCAGAGTAGAAATCATGATACCGGATTTCCGTTACCTGAACGCTATTGGCACTGCGGGTAACAAGACCCTGTCCGTCCTTGACATAGAAATAATAGAATCCGCCCGCACTGACTTCATACGTAAACGCTTTGGTTCCCTTGAATGCGGTATCCAGCGTCGTCCAGACAACGTCATTGACATCCGTTGCCGTAGTGAACGCATACGCTTTGATTCCGCTTTCGTTATCGGTTGCCTGTGCCGTAATGGTATTTCCTTCCAGATAAGAAGGATTTCCGGCTGTCGGTGCTTTTGTATCGGTCGTATTCGCTACGATCGTCAGTTCCGTTGCTCCGCTGTAATCCGGATCAATCGTTACGGTTGTTGACGTCGCATTCGCATTCGCAAAGCTGACCCCGGTTCCGCTCCATCCGGCAAACGCATAGTTATCTTTCAGAGTTGCGGTAATTTCCTTGACAGACAATACGCCCGCATTCGGTAACAGTAAAAACGAAGAAGCCGGAGTTAACGATTCAATCCCGTCACTTTCCTGCAAGGTTACGGAAACAACCGTATATTGTCCGCTTAAGGAAGAAGGTTGGGAATTGTTGTAGTGATTCTTATAGCTGTCTTTGACGTTCGCAACGACATCAAAGGTATATACACCGTTCCGGTAATCGGTATCACCGGTAATAACGTTGGAGAAGTTGTTGTAACTCGTATTGGTAATGTTGGTATTCGTATCATCAATCAACGACCCGTTTTTGTAGATGCGCAAAGCGTATCCGCTGATCATGTCAGCCGATACGGTTCCGTCTTC
>JABUSI010000088.1 GCA_021442745.1 Erysipelotrichaceae bacterium
TATGGTGTAAACCTGAAGTATAAGAAGCCGTTCTACATTGCTGTTGCTATGGGTGCTGTTTCCGGTGCAATTGCCGGTGCTTGCAATGCTGCTGCTTTGGCTGGCGGTCCTGTCGGTATCTTGTCATTCCCGTTGTTCATCGGTGAAGGCTTCATGGGATTCGTAATCGCTATGTGCGTATCCTTGTTCGGATCTTGCGCATTGACATATCTGTTCGGTTACGACCGTGCTAACGATAATCAATAATTGATTAATCAAAGGGATGGGCAACCATCCCTTTCTTTTTAAGAAAACGGAGGAATAAACAATGAGTAATGTAGTACGTCTGATCAGTTGTTCCAAGAGTGAATTCGAACAAATGACACCGATGGAACTGAAAGAATCCATCCTGAAGTCCGAAGGCCGGGTAATCTGCGGACAGCATCTGCTGTTTGCGTCAGAAGGTCTGGTACGCGGTGTTACCAATACGGAAGTCATGTTTTCCTGGGGTGCGGATATGGTATTGCTGAATACCATGGATCTGGATCATATGGAAAACAACAAGGGTCTGCAGGGATTGACCTTTGAACAGTTGAAAGCACGTTGCAACCGTCCGATCGGTGTGTATCTGGGATGCCCGAAAGCCGGAAGCGAAGACGGCGGAAAGAAAGCACTGTATCGCAGAGAAGGTATGGTATGTACACCGGAACACGTTCAGAAGTGCGTGGATATGGGTGTCGACTTTGTGGTATTGGGTGGTAATCCGGGATCCGGTACGTCCATCCGGGATATCATCGAATGCACCAAGTGGGTCAAACAGACCTATGGTGACAAACTGTTTGTCTGGGCCGGTAAATGGGAAGACGGTATCCATGAAAAAGTACTGGGTGACCCATTGGCTGACTATGACGCCAAAGCTATCATTAAGGAACTGATTGATGCCGGTGCGGACGTTATCAATCTGCCGTGTCCGGGTTCCAGAGCGAGCATTACGGTTAATGATATCCGGGATCTGGTTACGTACGTTCATTCGTACAAGCCGGGTACTCTGGCAATGTGTTTCTTAAATTCTTCTCTGGAAGGTGCCGATCCGGATACGGTTCGTCTGATTGCGCTGAAGATGAAAGAAACCGGTGCGGATATCCATGCCATCGGTGACGGCGGGTTTGCGGGATGTACGTCTCCGGAAAATATTTACCAGTTGAGCGTATCCATCAAGGGAAAACCGTATACGTATTTCCGTATGGCTTCCGTCAACAAATAGTTGTATACTGAATAGGATAAAAACGGAGGGTAATACAATATGAAAATCGCAATCGGAAATGACCACGTAGCAGTGGAAATGAAATTTGAAATCAAGAAGTATCTGGAAGAAAAGGGACATGAAGTTATCAATGTCGGAACGGATGAAGCGACTCGTTTCAACTATCCGATCAGCGGCTACAAGGTAGCTAAGATGGTTGTCAATCAAGAAGTGGACCGCGGTATTTTGATCTGCGGT
This sequence comes from Erysipelotrichaceae bacterium, assembly GCA_021442745.1. Lineage (GTDB taxonomy): Bacteria > Bacillota_I > Bacilli_A > Erysipelotrichales > Erysipelotrichaceae > RGIG4607. The sequence goes on from JABUSI010000088.1 coordinate 1,481, forward strand.
ACAGGATTAGGTATTTCTCTGGCTGCCAATAAAATACAGGGTATTCGCTGTTGTTTATGTTCCGAACCATATACGGCTAAGTTGTCAAGGGAACACAACAATACCAACGTTCTTGCGTTCGGTGCCCGCGT
>JABUSI010000306.1 GCA_021442745.1 Erysipelotrichaceae bacterium
TCTGCCAGGGTATCCGTCGGTTTGATGTTGGAATCACTCGGCACGAAACCTGCCTTGTAATTCTTTACTCTGGCAACCATCGCTGCCTGCGATTCAATGGACTGTGATCCGTAAATAAACGATACACCGCCTTCTTTTGCCAGTGCAATTGCCAGCTTATCGTCACTGACAGCCTGCATAATAGCGGATACCATCGGAATATTCATGGTAATTGCCGGTTGTTCCCCTTTTTTGTATTTTACAAGAGGGGTTTTCAGTGATACGTTTGCCGGAATACAATTCTCGTCAGAATAACCCGGTACCAGCAGGTATTCACTGAAAGTATGCGATTCTCCTTCAAAAAACATAGCCATAGATTTGGGTCTCCTTTTTTGGTATATATCTAACAATTTTAACCGCTTTTCTTATCTTTTCAAGCCTTTTATTCGATTTTACCGATTGTTTGCAGCACGGCATTCACTTTATCTTCATACGTATCCACATACGTAATCATCAAAGTACCGACATAACCGTCCTGCTTGAACAGATACAGGTCCTGATACAACACAAACAATCCGGCATCGGTTGCCATCGGTATTTTTTTACAGATTACACCATTCAGGTCAAGATCCTCTACCGTTCCGATGTTATACAGTATGCTTTCGTGATGAGAAAACTGATAGACCAGTTCACTGATGAAATTATCATACGTCGCTACCGTTGTGAACTTATAGTGTTCCACATAAAACTGAAACAACGGCGTATTCTCCTCCGTAGATATCATAAACTCATACGTACTGGCTAATGACCCGTTCTCCGATAATTCCAATGCCGTTGTCCCGAGTACCTCTGCCATTTCCTGAATGGAATATACATGATACAGGTCTTCGTCAAATTCCATCTGAAAGCCGAAAAACTCATTTGTATATTTCAATCCGTCTAATGTTCCTTTTGTATACTCCTTACTGCATCCGCATAACAGTACCAGTACAAGTACTGCAAGTATCGTTTTTTTCATAATGCCTCCTACAAGAAACAGGACCAAACGGTCCTGTACTATTTCTTTCTTTTGATTTCCCGGCTCTCCATCTTGTCACGTAAATATCGCATAAACGTTCTTGTCATTACCAGCGGAACCGAAATCACAGTCGTATCGTTCAGTGTAAAGATTACTTCCTCCGTTTTCCGGTTAAATACGTATTCCCAGTTTACAATTTCCGATAAGAAAATCTGCGTTACGCTGTCTTTCGTTTTTTCATCATAAATCAGAATATAGCGGTCTGCAGCTTCCAGAATTGTTCGGTCCGGAACTGCAAACAGTAAGATCAGACATCCGATGACAATACCGATACCGTACAATCTCGTTTCCACACGGAAAATCAGAAAGCCGGATACAGCCAGTAACGTTAACAGACTCATATATGGTTTTACACTGATTTTCGCTAATATTTTATGTTCCTCGATATTAGATAAACGAACAACTCTTGATTTTACTTCATTCATACTGTTCCTCTGAAATTATAGTTGCTGACGAACTTCAATCATTGTCTGATACAAAGAAATACGTGCCATCTGATACAATGTAATCACACCCATAATGTAACACATGACCCTTAACAATACCGGATTCG
>JABUSI010000092.1 GCA_021442745.1 Erysipelotrichaceae bacterium
GTCGTCTTTCCGCTGCTTGGCATCCCTACCAGCACGATATTCTCTTTTTCCACCTGCAGTTTTCTGGTTAACGTCAGAATCATCGAATGATCCAGCTGTACATCCCTGAACTTCTCATTGGCACAGATCGCCTGAGCAATCAGCATCGACAAACCCGTACTGACCTTAGCCCCGCACGCAGCCCCATCCAGAATAAACTGCGTCCGCAGCGGATTGTAAACCACATCCGCTACCGCTTCCAGATGCGCAAACCGGCTGACGTCAATCGGGACTTCCTTGACGTTGGGATACATCCCGACCGGTGTGGCGTTGATGATAATCTGCGCATCCGCCACCTGCCTGTAGGCATCCTCCGTGAGGATGCAATCGGGATGTGGTTTACGATACGCAATCACAACCCTCTTCGGATTCGCTTTCTTTACAACCGCCCGGACCGCCTTGCTGGCTCCGCCGTTTCCCAGAATCAATACGACTTTGCCTTCCAGCGTCACACCGTCAATGTTCAGCATTTCCTTGAACCCTTCGACATCCGTATTGTACCCGATAAGTTTCCCGTTCCGGTTTACAATCGTATTCACGGCACCTACCGCTTCTGCACTCTCATCCAATTCGTCCAGATACGGAATGACCGTCTGCTTGTACGGAATGGTCACGTTGATACCCTGAAACTCTCTTCTTTCCAGAAACGGGCCGACTTCTTCTTTGGACAATTCCTTCAGCTCATACGGTTCCTCCATCAGCTGGGCATGAATCCATGGGGAATAACTGTGTCCTAATTTTTCTCCGATTAATCCGAATTTCATACTATAACCACCAATCCGTTCCTTTGATTCCTGTCAGTAAATCCCAAAGCACAATTGCCGTCATACTGTCCACGACAACTCTTGCCCGATGAATAATGCACGGGTCATGCCGGCCTTCCAGGTTCAGTACCGTATCGGTATGATTCCTGTAATCGATGGTATTCTGCGGACGGAAAATGGACGGGGTCGGTTTGAACACGCTGCGGAACACCACCGGCATACCGTTGGAAATTCCGCCGTTGATACCGCCGTTATGATTGGTATCGCAAACAACGGTTCCGTTTTCGTAATGCATCGCATCGTTGGCAACCGAACCCGGCATGGTCGCAAACGCAAACCCGCTTCCGAATTCGATGCCTTTCACACCACCAATTGAAAATACCGCATGCGACAATACGCTTTCCAGGGAATCGAAATACGGTTCTCCGACTCCTACCGGCAAGCCGGTAATTACCGTTTCCAGTATACCGCCCACGGAATCCCTGTCCGCTCTTGCCTGTTCAATCCGTCCGGTCATTTTCCGTTCGGCTTCTTCGTTCAATACCGCAAACCATTTCGTATTCAGCAATTCCAGATCCCTGTCGTAATCGGTAAATTCATCATCCCGGATGGTGTCCAGCTGTAAGATATGGCTTCCCACCGCAATTCCTTTTTTTCGCAGTTGTGCCATGGCAATGCTTCCGGCTGCCACAATTCCGGTTGTCAGCCGGCCGGAAAAATGTCCCCCGCCGCGCGGGTCATTGGCACCGTGATACTTTTCATAGGCAACGTAATCGGCATGGGAAGGACGGGCA
>JABUSI010000279.1 GCA_021442745.1 Erysipelotrichaceae bacterium
ACAAAGAAGTCCACAACGTCAAAGAGCGGAACAACAGCTAAGAAGACGGGTACGACAACGAAGAAGTCCGCAACGTCAAAGAGCGGTACCACGGCTAAGAAGTCAACGGGTACCACCGCTAAGAAGAGTACGACGACCAAGAAGACAACTACGCCAAAGAAAACGACAACCACCAGGAAGACAACGACAAAGTCTACGGGTGAACAGATTCTGGACGTATTGTCACAGTTTGTGAAATAAGAAAAAGCCGGGAATTCCGGCTTTTTTAATCGGTAATCTGAATGCGTCCTTCGATTTTTGCGTCCAGTCTGGTGTGAGTGGAGAAGTATTCCTCAAAGATGTTGTTGCAGCTGGTTGCGACAATTCTTGGAATTCTGTTCTTTTTTACTTCTTCCAGAGGGACGTTAAAGAATGCGTCAAAGTTTTTGAAGTGATAATCCTGTAAGGCAATCGAATACAATGTGTCATCCTGAATGTCCTGTCCGTTATAAGTGAATTCCAGCAGTTGTCTGGTGGATTTGCTGTAGCGGATGCAAACACCTCTGGATACCTGATAGAATTCGGTATGACCGTTCCAGGCTTCGTCGCGTAAGACGTAGAGAATCATCTTTTTCAGTTGCGTACCCGTTACCGACAGCATCCACAGACAGTCGTCATACGGGGTGGTTTCCATCAGATGCTGAAATTCCACGACCGGACCGAGTTCGGTTTTCCGTAAGGTACCGGAACCGAACAGCATGATATCGAAACTGGAATCTTCCTGTAAAACGTCGGCATACAGGTTTCCTAATTCGGTTTCCTGATTGCGTGCAGGGTGGGTCAGTGTTCTTTCAAAACGGGTGACAATCCGCTTGTATTTGCGGTCGGTTTCGTTCCGGTACGATTGTACGAGCTGTTCCATGGCCGGATCCGCCGGACTTGTCTTTTCATCAATCGGTACGCATTGCCATGTGTAGGATACCGGTTTCTTATCTTCAATCACAATGTCAAAGCGGCCGATCTGATCGGTTCCCCATCCGGCCTGTACAATCGGAATGTCATTGATGATTTCCGGCTTATCCATAATAGTATGGGTATGGGCACCGATGATAAAATCGATTCCCCATTCCTTGTTCAGCTTGGCAGCCAGTTCCCGGTCTTTTTCGATACCGATGTGGGTCAGTAAAACGGTTATATCGGTATTGGCGGTGCGATAGTTGTCGCATAAGATACCGATCTGCCGGACGGCTTCGTCAATGTCGATGAACGAGCCGATGATTTTTTCTTTCTTGGTTTTGGCTAATACTTCGTCGGTTAAAATACCGATCACCAGGATTTCGATGCCGTTGATGTGCAGTTTGACATATGGTGTAAACAAATGCGTATTGTTCATCGTAATGAACAGGTTGGCATTGGTAATCGGGAACCTGGCGCATTTTTCCAGAAACAACAGATGGGCAATGCCGTAATCGACTTCGTGATTGCCGACCGTTGCGACGTCGGGGTTTAACAGGTTCACCAGATCGATGGTGGATAACCCTTGGTATTCGCTGTCAATGACGGAACCGGAAAAGAGGTCTCCGGCTATCATATAGGCTACGTTGTCTTCGCTTTC
>JABUSI010000206.1 GCA_021442745.1 Erysipelotrichaceae bacterium
GGGCTCCGCAATCATTCGTTTCAGCGTACTGACATCAATGACATTACCTGCTACGTAGCGGAAGAACAGAGGAAGCCCTGTTCTCTGTTGGACAATATAAATGAGGCGGACTTCTTCACTGATTACTCCGTTATGGTTGTTCACCGCAGTCAAAGGAAATCGGATTGTGTTTGGCAGCCCTGAACTGTCGATCAATATCCCGTCCTCTATGCCGTGTGCATGAGAGTCGGGTGCTGACGTTCTCTCAAGAAAACGGAAGTATTCCTGAAAGAAGCTTCGTTTGGCTTCTTCGCTGCCGATATCTTCCAATGCATCGCTAATTCTCTGTGATGCCAGCTGTGCTTTTGGATATAAGTACTTTGCGTAGGTCAGTTCCCACCAGTCCTCCGCGTGTGCGTTGGAACGACTGCTCAGTATGTAATAAGCAAGCAGGGCGTGCAGTGTATCTGCGTTTGCAAAGCCGATTGCATCCACGGCTTTGATGAATCCGGATTTCTTCAGGTATTCATTCAAAAGGAAGATATCTCCGAAGGAAACCACGAGATTCCTGCGTACAGGGTATTTTGTCTTCCTCTGAAGTGTGGGTTCTTCGTATTCGGCAGATACATCGGAAAATGTATTTGTGTCCGGATCATAGATGTACAATCCTCTTTCTCGGTTCTTGAAAATGTGGCGTTCCTTGTCGACCACACGTCCGAGATAGATGGAATCCGATTTGCTTACTGTTTTACCCTTACGAACAGAAGTAACGACCATTGCGTATTCGTGTTCGCCTTGCTGCTTATAGTTGATATACATGATATTCCCTCAATGTAGAACCAATTAAGCTCGGGAACTTAGGTTAAATCCGAATAGCAGTTTAAGATCGGCTGTTTTTAGATAAGTTGGGAATCTCTAAAACGTGACCCAATTCTTAGTTGTCTATTGTTCGGATTTTAGGTTTCAAATAATATGAGTGGTTACAAGGTTAATTGACCGCAAATGGATAGTGCGATCTTCCGGCATCGGTTCGCAGGAATACTCTACTTCCTACGGAGTGATTACGCCATCGGTAGAAATGTCAATTTTTATCCGTGTTACTGGATTCCCCATCGCGTCCAACGTAATTCGAATTCTGCGATTCAATTCAAAACGATCTGCTACTCTCAAACGGATAAAATAAACATATTTCTTATAGCAAATCAGCGGCGAAGTGTAAAAAAACCTGCTTGACCGCTGATTTGTTTTATGGCATTCTATATTAAAACAGCGGTGAACTGCGTTAAAATATATTTTACCGCTGATTATTGAGGTGACAGTATGATTGGCCGTAAACAGGAAATAAAGGAATTGAATCGAATTTATGCTCGTAACAGTTCGGAATTGGTTGCGATATACGGAAGACGACGTGTGGGAAAAACATATCTTGTAGACGAAACCTTTGCCGGCAGGATAACATTCAGACATGTGGGTTTATCTCCGGCAGATGAAGATTCAAAGGGGTTATTAAAGCTTCAGTTAGAGCATTTTTATAACTCTTTGGAACTTCACGGAATGGAAAAATGCGAGAAGCCGGCAAACTGGTTAGAGGCATTTTGGCTCTTGGAAAAATTC
>JABUSI010000325.1 GCA_021442745.1 Erysipelotrichaceae bacterium
TCCGTAAACGTACCGTCCATATACATGACATGCGGTTTACAGGACGGCCTTCTTACCGCCAACCAACGCTTTTATACCTGCCTGCAACAACTCGGATACGACGTCACTTTCCGGACATACGAAGGTGCTCATAACTGGGACTTCGTAGACGAACGTTTACCGGAAGTATTCGACTGGTTACCGTTATAAAACACAAAAAGCCGACATCGGCTTTTTTTCTTATAATCAATCCAGAATATCTTCTATATCACATCCGAGTACGGATGCCAGTGCCATCACGGACTCTGCAGCTGCATTCCGCAATTGTTTGGTACCCAATTCATATTGCTGAAGTGTCCGGAGATTCACACCGGACTTTTCTGCCAGTTTTTTCTGCGAATAACCGGCACGTTTGCGCTGTCTCTGCAGGTTTGTGCCGGTCTGCTTCTTCCTTCGGATGGTATCCGCCACATCCGCAAACTTATCCTCTGACGCTTCGTGAAGCGTACCGTACAGCCTGTGGATTTCCCCCATTGGCAGAATATCCAGAATGTCCCGGAAACTCCGCCCGCTTTTCCATTGATAATACGCCAGAATCCAACCGCACCAGTATTCCGTCGAACAGTCATACTCCGTCTGCGGTTCAGGGAAAGATACCGTCATACCGCTTTTTGTAAGAATCTCCATCACAAGTTCGGACCCCGACAATCCCACAATATATTTCGGATTTCCCTTTTGAAACTGTTCGGCATAACCGCTGCTCACAAACAGTTCCGCAAACCGGTCCATCGCAATACCGCAGGCATTGACGGCGTAATCAAATGCTTCTCCCAGATTTTTCATCGCCCAATCGAGATACGATTCATCGTAAGCGCGGATCATCCTGTTTCATCCCTTCCCGTATGATATCCCGTAAGAAGATACCATCCAAATCTTCCTGTTCCGATTCCTTCTCATAGTCGCGCCGCGCATTTTCATCTCTGCTTTTTCTTCTGACATAATAAACGGCATGGTCCGTCGTTTCATAATCCAGAAACCGAATAGTCTCAAACGCCTTCTGTGATTTCAGCACCACCTGCTCTCCCAATTCACCAAGCCGCATTGCTTTGCTAAGCTGACGAAGCGAAATACCGTTTTCCACAAAGGCTCTTGCGAAACTGAAATAAGAGTCATCCGCCCGATAGCCGATGATGACATCATACTCCTTGTAATCCGGCAGGAAATTCTGCAAAAGGTACTCTCTTCCTCTTTTTGCGATGGGGCCGGAAAGACGACCAATCCGGTTCTCCATAAGAATCGCCAGCCAGTTCAGAATCGTATAATCCCCCGATGTCAGACGCAAAACACGTAGGTCTGACAAATCCAATTCGTACCGGTTGACATAACCGTCCGTCCCTTCGTTACAGGACCATTCCATCGCCAGTTCCCTATGCTCCGTGCAATAAAACCCACTGCCATAATCATTGTAGGTTTTTCCTTTTCCGTAAACAGGTTTTTCCACAATGCTTGAAGACCCGTGATAAAGAATCATATTTTTACCTCTATACTTCTTTAGAAGTATATTTATTATACGTCTGAAGAAGTACTTTTGTCAAAATAC
>JABUSI010000266.1 GCA_021442745.1 Erysipelotrichaceae bacterium
CCGAATGCTTTCCCGATGATAACACCGGCACCCAGGGAAAATCCGTTGAAGAAGAATACCGCCATATTGGTAACCATGGTAGTAGACCCGACGGCAGCTAACGCTTCCGTTCCGACAAAGTTTCCTACAATGATCGAATCGACCGTGTTATACAACATCTGGAATACGTTTCCGAACATCAACGGCAACGCAAACCATAAGATTTGTGTCCATATGTTTCCTTCCGTCATATTTTTCGTCGTTGAATTTTTCACCGTCATATTTCATCGCATCCGTTTCTGTACAGTAGTATATTTTACTACTGCTTTCTGATATTGTGTTTCATTTTTTCCATCAAAAAAGGGAAAGTGTTGTCTTTCCCTTACATTCTTTACTGTGTCTTTTCTTTCAGTTTCAGAATCTTGATCATCTGTTCGCCGTCACGTTCAATCAGAACTTCCAGACTGTCACCGACTTTGTATTCCTGAACAAAATTGGAAATATCGACCATTTCGTCAATCTGTGTTCCGTTGATACTGATTAATAAATCCCCGGCTTGTAATCCGGCATCTGCGGCAGCCGAACCATCCAGTACCTGATAAATATACGTTCCGTACTTGTTGACGTTGTATTGGAATGCTGCCTGACGGGAATAAATATACACAACCGAAATACCCATCTGCGGTCTGCCGGTTACATAACCGTGCGTCATTAAATCGTCAACGATAACCTTCGCATTGGAAATCGGAATCGCAAATCCCAGACCTTCTACGTCAGAACCGCTGGATTTTGCGGAAACAATACCAATCAGTTCACCGTTCAGATTGAACAGTCCGCCACCGGAATTTCCCGGATTTACAGCTGCCGTCGTCTGCATCAGAATCATCTTCTGATTATCAATGTACAGTTCCCGTTCCAGTGCACTGATGATACCTTCGGATACGGTTCCGCCTAATGTTCCTAACGGATTACCGATCGCAAAGACATCCTGACCAACCAATAGGGTTGTGGAATCTCCCATCTGCGCAAAGGTTAAATCGTTTGCGTCAATTTTGATAACAGCTAAATCCGTCTGTTCATCGGTTCCGACTAAGGTTGCCTCATAGGTACTGCCGTTTGTCAGTTTCACGGTTGTCTTTGTAGCACCGGAAATAACGTGGTTGTTGGTGACAATATAGCCGTCTGAGGAAACAATGACGCCGCTTCCTGCACCTTCGGAAGTATATTCACCCCAGAAGAAACTGTTTTGGGTTACTTCCGTTGTGATTTCCACTACGGAATCTTTTACCAGAGTGACAACCGAAGTCATATCGTTGGAGTCGATCTTCACTATGGTCTGTACCGGTGTTGACGGTTGCTGCACAACAACATCCTGTTTCTTATAATAGGTATCGTATAAGTAAGCACCACCGAATCCGCTGACACCTGAAACGACAATACACAAAATAACTAACAATAACGTTTTTAAGAACGATGGTCTTCTGTATTCATAATCCATAACCATACCTCCTTTTATATGTCTGATTGTAGCGTACAACTATTAAATAAAGATGAAAAACTATTTCACAATCCAGATGGTGTATGTTTTACCCTG
>JABUSI010000430.1 GCA_021442745.1 Erysipelotrichaceae bacterium
GATTACACGTTTGATTATGCCAAGCAACCGTCCAGAGCGATGTTTAAATACCGTCAGGCATTTTTCCGGAACGATAAGGAAAGATACCTGGATTTTATGAATAGTGTCAGTAACGGTGAGGCTACGATGCATGCGGATAACGTGTCACCGTATGAACTGGTGGAGTCGTGTCTGCATGACTTTAGATGGCATATCGGTTATTGCGTAAAGGAACTGAGTGAATCCGAAGAAAAAGCATTGAATGCGACATGGGATTCTTTGCCGGATTACGGAGGAAACGAGAATATTCTGGCGGTCATTGATACGTCCGGCAGTATGTATTCGTGCTTTAATCCGATGCCGGCATCCGTGGCGTTATCGCTGGGTTTGTACTTTGCGGGACGGAATACCGGAATGTTCCGGAATCATTTCATCGAATTCTCCGCAAGACCACAGCTGATTGAACTCAAAGGGGAAACCTTTACGGATCAGTTGCGATACGTTGCTTCGTTTAACGAAGTGGCCAATACGAATCTGGAAGCGGTATTTGATATGATTCTGGATACGGCAGTGAAAAATAAAGTAAGTCAGGAAGAACTGCCGGCAAAACTGGTTATCATTTCCGATATGGAATTTGACGAATGTGTCGAAAATGCCGGACTGTCAAATTTTGAAAACGCGAAGAAAAAGTATGAAACGTATGGCTATACCCTTCCGGAAATCGTATTCTGGAATGTGGAAAGTCGGAATCGTCAGCAACCGGTTACGATGAATGAACAAGGTGTGGCACTGGTATCCGGTGTAACGCCGAGACTCTTCGCGATGGTTGCGGGCGGTACGTTGTCTCCGTATGCGTTTATGACGGATACGTTGTATAATGAGCGCTATGCCTGTATTACTGCGTAGCGCTTTTAGGAAAGAAGAATAGTTATGTTAGAAATCAAAGGAAAAGTAAATACTGCCGTCTGTTATGCGAAAATCATAGAAGACGGTGCAATAGAACAGATCCAAAGAATGTGTGATTATGCCCTGACGGAAGGAAGCAAGATCCGGATTATGCCGGATGTCCATGCCGGGAAGGGATGTACCATCGGGACAACAATGACGGTAACGGATAAAGTGTGTCCGAATATTGTCGGGGTGGATATCGGCTGCGGGATGTATACGGTACAGCTGGCAGAACAGGATTTGGATTTTGAAAGAATTGATGAAGCGTGTCACTTCATTCCTTCCGGTATGAACGTATGGGAAGGAAGAACGGAACGGTTTGACCTGACGGATTTGAAGTGTTACCGGTCTTTGCGGGATGCGAAACGGTTGGAACGGTCGTTAGGTACCTTGGGTGGCGGAAATCACTTTGTGGAAATCGATAAGGCAGAGGACGGAACGTTTTATCTGATCATTCACTCCGGAAGCCGTAATTTAGGAAAACAGGTAGCAGAAATCTATCAGAATCTTGCTGTGGAACTGCATAGCGGTAAAGCGGACTATTATACGAAAAGAGAGGAAATCATCCGTACGTACAAAGAAGAAGGAAGACGGTGTGAAATACAGAATGCCCTGAAGGAACTGGAACAGGAATATGAAAGA
>JABUSI010000209.1 GCA_021442745.1 Erysipelotrichaceae bacterium
TTCTGGATTTCAATGGATTTCTCGGGACTTAAGAACAGCTTGGACCCGTCAATGTGACTGCGGAAGGTGACGCCTTCTTCGGTAATTTTCCGCGAATCGGCTAAGGAAAAAACCTGGAATCCGCCGGAATCGGTTAACATCGGTCCCGGATATCTCATGAACTTCTGCAATCCGCCGGCTTTTTCCACTACGTCTTCTCCCGGACGCAACCAGCAGTGATAGGTGTTGGACAGGATGACGCCGGCACCCATTTCCTGTAATTCTTCCGGTGAGATGAATTTCACGGTTGCCAGCGTTCCGACGGGCATAAACATCGGCGTTTTAACATCTCCGTGAGGAGTATGCAAAATGCCGGTTCGGGCACCGGATTGCTTGCAGACGTGGGTAATTTCAAATTCAATGGCTTCTTTCATGCAAATCTCCTTATATTTTATAAGGCTAAGGCGGTCTCTTTGAGTTTGTCTGCCTTGGCCAAGAGTTGTTGTACTTCTTGTATGGTTGTTTCTTTCAATGCTTCATCTTGTAAAGACGGAATGTTGGCATTGACGTTTAGCGATGCCGCTTCGTTGCAGGCATGCAGTAAAATGGCTGCACAATACGCATCGGATACAACGTTTTTATTGCCGTAAGGAATCAGTAAAGGTAACAGTTCCAATGCTGCAACGGCTTGCCGCATCATTTCCAGCGGTACGTTCATAGCCTGGATTGTTGCGGACTGAATGGCATCCGAACGGATGGCTTTCTGATCTTCCGTTTCTTTCGGCAGACGATAGGCTGCTACGACCATCGGATAGGCTTTGGCATCTTCATCCACGAGTTCTTCCAGACGGTTCTGATGTTTGGTAAGTTCTTCGGAAGCACGGATAAATTCCTTCTGTGTCATCTCGTCTAATTGGGCAAACGCTTTCTTTCCGGTACTGAATTTCGAATACATACCGGCCAATGCCACACCTGATGAACCGACCAATGCGGCAACACTTCCGCCACCCGGTGCCGGCTCCAGACTGTCTACCAAAGAAATATAATCGTGTACAGATTCATTCACTAACATAACAAAACCTCCTATACGCCCCTATATTCTATCTCAAAACGAGCCTTTATGGTAGACTATATGCATGGAGTTGATAGGATGAAAAAACAGTTCCGGCAGATTTATGTGGAAATTACCAACGTCTGTAACTTTGACTGCAGTTTCTGCGCAAAACATCACCGGCAATATCAGTACATGGAACCGGAGTTGTTCCGTAATATTGTGCAGCAGATTGCCCCGTATACCGATCTGGTGTATCTGCATGTAATGGGGGAACCGCTAATGCATCCGGATATCGGATACCTGATGGATATTGTCAGCGAAGAAGGATTGCAGGTGGGGCTGACGACCAACGGGATACTGTTACCGAACATCAGGGAACAACTGTACGGAAAGAATATCAAACGAATCAACCTGTCGTTGCACAGTTATTACGATGGGAATAACCGTGTATCGTCAGATACTTGCGGGGAAGTGCTGGATGCGGCGGACGATGTGCGGAATCATACCGGTGCGACCGTGTTTTACCGGCTATG
>JABUSI010000084.1 GCA_021442745.1 Erysipelotrichaceae bacterium
TGAACAGGCAAGATTGCTGCTGCTGTCCATGGCAATTGAAAGACACGTAAAAAATTTGAGTTTTTTATAATCCGAAAAAATATAAATAAAAGTGCCGAAATTATATAAATGAAAAAGCCGAAAAAATATAAATAAAAGTGCCGAATTTATATAAATTGTGATATGATACATGCAGGAGGTGCATGTTATGGAATACATAAGACGCTTGATTGACGATCAGTTGGATCGGAAATCAGAATCATTCGGAGCGATTCATATTGTAGGTCCGAAGGGAAGCGGGAAAACGAGGACGGCTAAGGAACGTTGTAAAACGGTTATTGAATTTCAGGATGAAGAAAAAAGAGCCGGCTACCTGGCGGTTGCGCAGACGTCACCGAATCTGTTTTTGAATAATGAGAAACCGATTTTGTTTGATGAGTGGCAGGATGCACCGAAAATCTGGGGAACCATTCGAAAGGCCTGTGATGATGCACCGGAAGATACGGGAAGATACTATCTGACCGGATCGACAAGTCAGAAAGTGAATACGCCGCACACGGGTACCGGAAGAATTACGGAATTGCAGTTGTACCCGTTAACGTTGTGGGAAACCAAGGAATCCAACGGAACGGTATCTTTAACACAATTGTTTGAGAATCCGGAATATAACAGCGACGGGAAACTGAGTACTTTGCGTCTGGAAGATTTGTTTTTTGCGGTATGCAGAGGAGGGTGGCCTCGCTGCATTGCGTTGCAAAGTAAAGAAGCTAAACTGGAAATAGCGAAAGATTATTACCGGCAGATCTGCAACAAAGATGTACAGGCTTTGGATGGTACGAACAGAAATCCGCAGTGGGTACGGACGTTGTTGTGGTCATATGCCAGAAATATGGCTACGCTTGCAAAGAAAAAGAAAATATATGCTGATGTGCAGGCGAACCATTCGGTTTCGGATATTACACTGGCATCGTATGTAGAGGCACTGGAAAAATTATACGTAATCAAAGATATTGACGCGTGGACACCGCAGATTCGTTCCAGGACGGCAATCCGGGCATCGAAAAAACATATTTTTGTCGACCCGTCGATTGGTCTGGCAGCTCTGGGAATCGGACCGGATTATTTCATGAACGATCTGGATTTGTTCGGGCATGTGTTTGAAAATCTGGTAATCCGGGATTTGCTGGCATATGCGGAAGCACACGATGCGAGAGTCATGCACTACAGTGACGATACGGGACTGGAAGCGGATGCAATCTATCAGCTGGCGGACGGAAGGTATGCACTGATTGAGATAAAAACCGGAGAACATGCGGTTCCTGCCGCGGAAAAAGGACTTTTGAAGTTCAGGGAACTGATTCGGAATCATAATGAAGAAGTTACGAAGAATCCGGAACACCCGGGTGTAAAATACAGAGAGCCGGATCTGATGATTGTCATCTGTGCGAATGCTGTAATGTCTTATACGACGGAAAACGGAGTCAAGGTAATTCCAATCGGATGTTTAAAAGATTAGATTTACGGTGAAGGATTGTTTCAATTCTTCCCTTTTTTATACAGTATGTACCAGAATGCCGTTTCTT
>JABUSI010000359.1 GCA_021442745.1 Erysipelotrichaceae bacterium
GAGATTTATAAAATCGAACTGAAGGAAGAAAACGGTGTGATTACCATATCGTTTTACGGGGAAGGATTCTTACGGTTTATGGTCCGGATGTTAACCCAGACAATGATTGAAGTCGGTAAAGGAAGACTGACAACGGAAGAAGTAAAAGTACTGCTGGAACGAAAAGAAAAGAACTCTGCGCCGTACAATGCGACAGGGTCCGGATTGTATTTGATGGAGGTTGGATATGAGCCATACAAAGCGTAAGATGATTGCGAATTACCATACGCATACCGCAAGGTGTAATCACGCATTCGGAATGGATGAAGAATATGTACTGGCAGCCATTCGCCAGGGAATCAAGGTATTGGGATTCTCTGATCATATGGCTTGGCCACCGCTGAAAGGTGAAAAGCAGTACATCCGGATGAAAACGGACCAGATTGAAGATTATGCCGAATCCGTAAGGTATCTGAAAGAAAAATATAAGGACGATATTACGATTTATCTGGGATTTGAGGCGGAATATTTTCCGGACAGAGCAGACTGGTTAAGGGAAGCGAAAGAAACATATCATCTGGATTATTATATTTTAGGTCAGCATTATCACAACTATGAAAGCAATGAAACGTATTTCGGTAAATATGCCAACCGGAAAACGCTTGTATCCGATTATCTGTCCGACTTGAAAGCAGCCGGAGAAAGCGGATTGTTTCTCTATTATGCCCATCCGGATATTTACATGGCACGGTGCAAAACCGTAACGGAAGAAATGCTGGAAGCGGTGGATACCATCTGCGAATATTCCCGGAAGTACAATATGCCGCTGGAATATAATCTGCAGGGGATGAGGGAAAAACCGTTCATCAAGTATTATTATCCGAGAGATGATTTCTGGGAACGGGCAGCCCGTCACAAAGTAGACGTTATCATCGGTGGTGATTACCATTGTCCGGAAGTAATGGAACCGGATATGTGTTATGCGGATGCTTATGAATATCTGAGCGGACTGGGATTTCACATCCTGGACGAAATGGAAATGAAAAATGTACGCGAATAGCGATAAACGCGTGCTTTTTTTATTGACATTCCCTATATGAAAACATATAATAGAAGTCGGCACTTTATGCCAAATAGTAGCCCCGGAAACTACAATTTGGAAAAGGAGGACGTTAAAAATGCGTCAGACAACTATGTTAAAACCTGCAGAGGTAACACGTCAATGGTATATTGTTGATGGTACTGGATTGACACTTGGTCGTTTATCAAGTGAAGTTGCAAGTGTATTGCGCGGTAAGAATAAGCCGACATACACACCAAACGTTGACTGCGGTGACTTCGTAATCGTAATCAATGCGGATAAGATCGTTGTAACAGGAAACAAACTGGATACGACAAACTATTACTCACACTCACAATTCCCTGGCGGATTGAGAGTACGTACAATGCGTACAATGAAGGATCAATACACGGTTGAATGGGTTGAAAAGTCTATTCACGGTATGCTTCCTCATACAAAGCTGGGTAACGTTCAACGTAAGCACTTGTTTGTGTACAAGGGTGCTGAACATCCACACAC
>JABUSI010000091.1 GCA_021442745.1 Erysipelotrichaceae bacterium
ATGGATGGTGAGCGTCAGGAAGGCGAACCGATGCTGAAGGGTATCACCGCAACGTTGTATCCGGTGATTGATGAAAAAGTATCCGAAGAAGCGTACGTAAACCTGAACGGGGACGTATGCGTAACGGAAACGGATGAAGACGGATTCTATGAATTTGATGCCGTCGGACGGGGAGAATACGTTGTTGTATTGACCTCAGGAACGACAAAACTGGGTACGAAGTATTTCTTAAGTGATGCGGTAAGTACCGGCAGTGAGAATACGGAAAATACATCAAAAGCGGAAGTGGTGACAACGAAAAACGGTTACGTTACGGAAGCACAGATTACGGACATCAGCATGGATGACGACAGAAGTGCGATGGTCTATGAATGGCAGAACATGGATGCGGGATTCTATGAAGCGACTGCCGTCAGCGGTACCAAGGTATGGAAAGACAACAACAACCAGGACGGAATCCGTCCGGAAAGTGTCACGGTGTATCTGCAGAAAGACGGACAGACGGTTGCGACAACCACGACGGATGCAAGCAAAAACTGGAAATGGTCGTTTGAACAGGTTCAGAAGAAGGAAAACGATGAAACTATCGTGTATACCGTGGAAGAAGAGCGGACGGAAGTCGTAACGGGAAGTGATGGTGCGGGTACGTATGCCGTAGCCGTTACCGGTACGATGAAAGACGGCTTTACGATTACCAATACGCATACGCCGGAAACGGTGGATGTTGAGGGTTTTAAGACATGGGTGGATAACGAAAACCAATACCAACGTCGTCCGGAAAAGATTACAATCCGGTTAACGGCTGCGGTCAATGAAAAGAAGATTTCCTTGCCGAAGGGTACAGCATCAAGTAAGACGGTCAAGGAAAACGGAGAAGGACAATGGACGTGGTCATGGGTTGGCTTACCGAAGTATCAGAACGGTACGGAGATTGTCTATACCATCAGTGAAGATGCGGTGAAGGACTATACGACGGAAGTGAACGGGTATGACGTGATCAATACGTATGCCCATACGCCGCAGCCGGCAAGTCTGAAACTGTACGTATTCAATGACATCGAAGCGGAAAAGGGCGTGGATATGTCAAAAGAAAAGTTTATGTTTACCGTGGAACCGGATGAGGACGAACCGGAATTCCCGAAGAGTCTGATTACCATCAAGGGAGAAGACCAAGGCAATTTCGGAACGGTAAGCTTTGACAAAGAAGGTACGTACACCTATCGGGTAACCCAACTGGATCCGACCCGACAGAACAGTTATGAAGGATATGAACTGGACTATGAATCGAAGGAAGTACAGGTAAACGTCATAATGGATGAGTACGGGGATTACAAGATTGACAGTATCGTCGGAACGGTGACAAGAAAAGTCAGCGGTAAGAAGGTCAACGGTGTCGTCTTTAACAACGTCTGCACGAAGAAAGCATCGGGCGTGGATACGGCGGATGACAGTTATACGGATTTCCAAAACCGGATGATGGTGTTATCGGGTGCATGGATTGCGCTGATGGTTCTTCTGAAAAAGAAAAGAGAATACAGTTACT
>JABUSI010000114.1 GCA_021442745.1 Erysipelotrichaceae bacterium
ATTACGGAAAACGGCAGCGGGTATTACGATAAGATGGAAGAAGACGGTTCCGTTCACGATCCGTACAGAGTGGAATATCTGAAGGCACACATTGAACAGATGAAAGAAGCCATCATGGATGGTGTGGATTTACGAGGATATTATGCCTGGGGTCCGATTGATCTGGTAAGCTGTTCTTCCAGTGAAATGTCCAAGAGATACGGTTTCATTTACGTAGACATTGACGATTACGGCAAGGGAACCGGAAAGCGTTCGTTAAAAGATTCCTATCATTGGTATAAGCAGGTGATTGCGACCAATGGGGAAGATCTGGGGTAATTGTTATGTACAACATTCCGAAGGGATTTCCTGAAAACTTCCTGTGGGGCGGTGCCATTGCGGCATGCCAGAGTGAGGGTGCACACGACCTGGATGGCAGAGGATTGTCAACCAGTGACATCCATCTGTACGATAAGAATCTGAATCGTTCGCATATTGAACAGGAAGGCGGCGGTACGCTTGCCTATATTAAGAAAGCGGCAGCAGATACCGAGGGATATTATCCGAAACGGCACGGGATTGATTTCTATCATACGTATAAAGAAGATTTAGCGTATATGAAGGAAATGGGATTTACGTGCTTCCGGACAAGCTTCTCCTGGTCCCGGATTTTCCCGAACGGGGATGAAGAGCTGCCGAACGAAAAGGGATTGCAGTTCTATGACGGTCTGGTGGACGAAATCGTTCGTCTGGGAATGCAGCCGATTATGACGATTTCCCATTATGACATCCCGTTGCATCTGGTAACGGAATACGGCGGATTTGCGAACCGGAAAGTCATTGATTTCTTTGTGAAGTACGCAAAGGTTCTGATGGAACGGTATCACGATAAGGTGAAATACTGGATTGTTGCCAATCAGGTCAATCTGATTCCGACGGTAAAATTCGGTTGTTTAGGTATTTATGACGACCAGGTGGCACCGGAAAAGGCGGATGAACTGATGTATCAGGCCACACACAATCTGTTTGTGGCATGCCACAGAGTGGTTGAGGAAGCAAGAAAAATCGATCCGACGATGAATATGGGAACGATGCTGGCGGACGGAACGTCCTATCCGGCAACGTGTCATCCGGAAGATGTCGCTTTGACAATGAAACGAAACCGTCTGCAGAATTATTTCTTCTCTGACGTATCGTTCTTCGGAGAATACCCGACGTATATCCTTCGTTACTTTGAAGACCACAACATTCAGATTACGTTTGAAGAAGGCGATCTGGACGTTATCAAAAACAATCCTATGGATTTTCTGGCATTGTCTTACTACTATACAAACATCATCGATCACACAAAGAATGCGTATAAGGCATTCGATTCCGGACAGAATCCGTACTTAAAACCAACGCTGTGGGAATGGCGTGCCGATCCGACCGGCTTATACAATTCGTTAAGTCAGTACTGGGACCGGTATCACAAACCGATTATCATGGCGGAAAACGGATTGGGTGCATTGGATACCGTGGAAGAAGACGGCAGCATTCATGACGTCTATCGTCAGGAATACGG
>JABUSI010000165.1 GCA_021442745.1 Erysipelotrichaceae bacterium
CTACCGGTGGATTTTGAGTCCACTGCGTCTACCGATTTCACCACCCGGGCGTCATTGCTTAACTATAATAATACATCGATGGGTGTTTGTAAAGAGTAAAATATATATTTTTCATGAAAAACCGCTCTCTTATTCCCGGCAAAACAATACCACACAACCGACTGCCACGATACAGCATACCGCCCCAGGCGCAAACGCATACGGCACAGATTTCAAACGGAATTCTTCTTTCACTTACAATCTTTGCGGCATATACGGTAAACGCATCGGACATACGGATTTCCATTTCCTTACAAAACCATAAGAAAAGCCATTACCTTATGATAATGGCTCAGTTTTTATTCAAAATGTACTTCCAGCATGTATCCCGGTGCACAGGCATTTACCAACGGCTGGTATAACTTCCAGATGGACAGTTCCGCAAACTTTTCAGCTTCTGCCATTTCGTTATCCAATGCCAGTTTTTCTTCCATCTTTTTCCGTGCTTCTTCCTGTACCTTGGCGATTTGTTCCGCGGTCGCTGTCAGATCGCCGAATGCCAGCAAGCCTTTGGTCGGATCGGCAAATTCGATATTCCGTTCATCGATGTTAACCGGTTCCAGCTGAACGTTCGGAATGGTTAAATGTACTATCTTATTTTCCGTATCCACCGAGAAGTTTTTATCACTCAGTTTGCTCATATCGACCGTATAAATGGCTGTACCGTGATAGGTAATCAGCTGGGACTTGGAGAAAACCTTCCATCCCGCAAAGCCGGCATCCGTTAACGTAGCCACATCGGATACTTCCCGTTTGTAGACTTCCAGTACGGTTAGTTCGGAAGCATCTCCCAATACCGCTTCCGCAAAGTCCGCAGCGGTAAATCCGAATACTCCGCCGTCTTTCAATACCGTATCGTGATTTGACGTAAAGTCAAACTTGGTAAATTCCGTCATCTTCTGACCGAATTCCGTCCAGTTGCTACGCATATTCACAAAGCCTAATACTACCGCACCTAAAATCGCAACGGTTAAAAAGAACTTCAGGGTATCCATCAGCCCTGCTCTCGGTCTTACCTTTTTTGCCCCGCGTTCGGCAGCTTCTTCTACTTTTTTCAGGAACTCTTCCTGATTAAATTGTTCTTGATCCATAGTTACTATTCCTCCCACTCTTTTCGAATCGCAAGAAGTTCTATATGTATACTATCACATTTTTTGATTTTTTCATCAATCTTTTCCAATACGGTTTCTTTCTGCAACCGTTTCAGTTCCTGTATTTCCTCAATGGAAAATCCCACATACTGCAGTCGTTTGATTCTGTGATACTCCTCTGTTTGAGAGTGTTCGTAGAAACGGTATCCCGAAGGCTCACAAATTGCCGGCTTGATCAATCCAATTTTGTCGTAATAGCGAAGCGTATATTCTTTACATCCGCACGCTTTCGCAAACTCACTAATCTTCAGCATACCCTTACCCCTTTGACTTACACTATCATTAGAGTTAACTCGAGAGTAAAGCCTGTAATCCTGATTCATTGTTGTTGTCCTCCTGTACGGCACA
>JABUSI010000204.1 GCA_021442745.1 Erysipelotrichaceae bacterium
CCGAAGCTGAACGGCATACGTTCCGTTCCGGTATTTTCAATCTTATAATCCACCAGCACTTTCTTTCCCTTCAATGTGTAGGAAACTTCCAGCACAAACGGAAACGGATAGACGGCAAGAGATTCTGCACTGTCTTTCAATTGCATCACAATCCTGTCTTCCGTATGTTCCACACAGGTAAACTCCGCATTGCGGGCTACACCGTGATTCCCCATGGAATACGTCTTACCGTTCCATGTGTAAGACTTTGACCAGGTATTTCCGACAATCGGGAACAGAATCGGATTTCTTCCCGCCCAGAACGCAGGATCTCCGTTCCACATATATTCCCTTCCGGTTTCCTTATCGGTAAAACCGGTAATTTCAGCTGCATGTTCACTGACTGTCAATACTGCTTTGTTATTCTCTATTTGCATGATAACTCTCCTTCGGCAATCTCAGCAACAACCCGCCATGATGCATTTTGATATCCATAGTCTTAAACTTAAACAATTCACCGTCAACCGCTACATTAATCTCTTCATCAAACTCAAACCGGCAATCGGTCAGTTCGTGAACCGTTACTTTCTTATTCTTCAGATGTTCGCCTTTTTTATACTGGGCAATCAACGGAATCAACTGTACCGTATTGACTTTACCGATGGCAACCAGATTAAAGACACCGTCATCAATGTCAGCCATCGGTGCCGGATAGAATCCGCCGCCATAGTACCGGCCGTTCTGAATGGTTGTTACCAGACGGGTATATTCTTCCCGTTTTCCGTCATATTCCATCCAGTAATGAACCGTTTTCGGACTGACTGCTTTTCTGACCGCTGTTGTTCCGTACAAAAACTTCTTCGGCATCAGGGATTTCTTACCCTTTTCGCAGACGTCAAGATTGATTTCGGCATCAAATCCGAAACAAATCTGATTCACAAAACGAACCTCGTCATTGATGGTACCGTAGTCAACCGGAATCACTTCACCGTCAATCGTATCTTCCAGTAATTTCATCAGGTCATACTGGCTCCGGTTCAGATTCCGGAAAAAGTCATTTCCCGTACCTGCCGGAATCACCGCAAACTGCACACCTTCCGTGACACCGCTGATGACGTTCCATAACGTACCGTCACCACCGACTGCATATAAGCACACGTCATCTTCTTTCGTATAGCTTGCCGCAATCCGGATTCCATGGGATTCATCCCGGGTTACACGGATTTCATAATTCAGTCCGCGCCGTTCACACACTTCACGAATCGGTTCCACCAATTCCTTGGCAGCACCTCTTCCGGATATCGGATTCACCACAAATACATGTTTCATACTATCACCACTCGATCTCTTCATATGGAGTAAAATCCATCTGCTTCAACATAACAACCAACCGCTTGTCACTCTGATTCTTGACACATGTCTGCAACGTCATCATCCGGTCGCCATAGTCAATTGTTTCTTCCGAATCAATCAGAGAATACTTTCTGGCTGTACTGATAAACTGCGTAAAGCGTTTCTCATTCGCAAAATTACTGGTGGTATAGTCGTAATCGTCTTC
>JABUSI010000094.1 GCA_021442745.1 Erysipelotrichaceae bacterium
GAAGAAAGATATCGGTACCATTCTGGTTGGCTTTGCGGTATTGATGTTTGGGATGGAAACGATGAGCGGTGCGGTAAAACCGCTGGCGAACGTTCCGGAATTCACTTCATTGTTTACGATGTTTGAAAATCCGGTTTTAGGTATGCTGGTCGGAGCGGTTCTGACGGCTGTTATTCAGAGTTCTTCGGCTTCCGTCGGTATCCTGCAGGCAATGTGTGTGACCGGAAGTGTTACCATCGGTGCGGCATTGCCGGTTATTATGGGACAGAATATCGGTACGTGTGTGACGGCACTGATTTCCGGTGTCGGAGCCAGCAAGAATGCCCGCAGGGCATCTTTAGTACACTTGTATTTCAATCTGATCGGCACAATGTTGTTTATGGTTGTGTTCTATTCCGTGAATGTGTTTGTATCTTTCTCCTTTTTGCAGGATACGGCAAGTGCAGCTACGATTGCGGTCATTCACAGCGTGTTTAATGTTGTCGCAACGGTTGTGTTGCTGCCGGCAAGCAGTCTTCTGGAAAAACTGGCATACATTACGATTCCGGAAACCGGAGATGAAAAAGAACCGGACGAATACAAAGTGCTGGATGTACGTTTTCTAAAACGCCCGGCTTTTGCGGTCAGCCAATGTAAGACGGCAGCCTGTGACATTGCCCGGATGATGCAGCAGGCAGTGGGATTGATTTCTTTCGTACAGAATTCGTATGATGAATTGTCGGTACAGAAAGTCATGGAACTGGAAGATATTGTGGACGACAAAGAAGACGAATTATCCAACTATCTGACACAGTTATCCGCAAAACCGTTGTCGGAAATCGACAGTAAGAAAATCGGTATGTACGGCAAGTGTGTAACCGATATGGAACGGATATCCGATTATGCCAAGGGGATTGCGTATGCCCAGAAAAAACTGTATGTTTCGGAAGAAGCCTTTTCGGAAAATGCCCGGAAGGAAGTATCCAAGATTTTTGCGGCAACCATGGAAATTGTCGAAAACACGGTACAGTGTTTTGTGCATGAAGACGTGGATCTCGCTTTGCGGATTGATCCGTTGGTTGACGTAATCAGCGATCTGAAAAAAGAAATCCGGATACAACACAACCGTCGTCTGCAGGAAGGAAAATGTTCCGTGGAAATGGGAATGACATTGACCGATATGGTTACTTCCCTGGAGCGGATTGCCAGACACTGTTCCAATATTGCCGAGGAACAACTGGTGCTGGATACCAAGCAGCATGCCTTGCATCAGCTGGCAAGAAGCCGGAAGGAAGGCAACGAATTGTATAAGGAGTTGTATGAAACATATAAGGAACAATATTCCATTCAGTAAAAATTTACTATAATGTAGTTAGAAAGGAATCGCAGTATGGCATTGATATATATTGTGGAAGACGATCAGAATATAGAGGAAATCGAAAGCTATGCGTTACGTTCGAACGGCCATGACGTCCGGGTATTCCGCGAGTCTTCTTCTTTTGACGAAGCAATGAAAGATGTATATCCGGATCTGGTTCTTCTGGACATTATGCTTCC
>JABUSI010000223.1 GCA_021442745.1 Erysipelotrichaceae bacterium
CCGATTTTTTTGCGAATTCATTTTTTCAAAAGTGGACATATCGAACGTTTTTCTGACATTTTCCTTTTCAAAAGCAGACACGTCCCTTTAATCAGCCTGTTTCCGGCGTTTCCGTGCGTTCTTTGGCTTCTCTGTCAGCACTCTCGACTCAAATGTATTTTTTCGCTCTATTTCGCCCCTGTTAAAACGCTTGCGGTAATTCACCGGTGTATCATACCCTATCGCATAACACGGTCGCTGGTTGTTGTAATAGACTACATACTGCTCAACGACTGTTTTGAACTCCTCTCTGGTTCTGCAGTCACCTATCCTGAAGTCCATATACAGTTCTTCCTTCATCCATCCGTTCAATGACTCGTTTACAGGATTATCCGTAGGCTTCCCTGCCCGAGACATTGATCTGACAATGGTTGTATCTTTTATCAAGTCATTGTACGCCATAGATGCGTATACGCTTCCCTGGTCCGTATGTATCACTACCGGTTCGGTCGTCCCTTTCAGCAGCTCTATTACCTCTGTAAGCCCATCTATATACTGTTCCCTGGAGCCTCGCCTTTCCGCTATCTTATAGCTTAGTATCTCCTTGGTAAACACATCGAAGTAAAAAGTTACCTCAAAATACAGTATCCAGAACTTGAAAACCGTCATATCCGATACAATAACCTGCCTTGGCCTGTCCACCGTATCCCACGTCGTAAATATCAGATTCGGATACCTGTCTCTCTCTTTCCGCGGGCGATAATGCGGTTGATGCTTCGTTTCTGACTTTATTCCGAGATATCTGAAACACTTGTATATGTAATTGTCACTGCACTCATAACCGTAATTGATGCGGATAAAGGCAGCCGTCCATCGATAACCGTGCGTTCTGTGACCTGCATGCACCGTTGCCACAAGGGATACCATTTCTTCCCGCCTGATGTCACGATTCGATTTCTCTCTTCCTCTCCATTTATAGAACCCCGATCGGCTTACACCCATCATTTCGCAAAGATCTTTTATGTCATAGTCTCTGGAAAGCAGTTCTATTATTTCGTACTCTTCTCCTTTAAACGAACATACTCCTGTTCCCCATCCTCGTTCGTTTGTACTGTATAGTTTTTTTTAAGACGTTCCACTTCAATACGAAGCTTCAGGATTTCTCTTTTATATGCTTCCTCCGTAGGGTCAATGCCTTCCGGTAGCACGCACGGAATCTCTGCATCTGCTCTTGCGAGACCTTCTATTCCGAATTCTTCATACTGTTTCATCCACTTCTGAAAGGCCCCTGTGGATACACCTGCCTTTTCACAGAAATCTGTCATTTTCTGATTGCTTCCCTTATACTGCCGTATTAAAAATTCTTTTTCCAATGGATTCAAATGTTTTCCCATAAATTAAAAGTAGACTCCTTCCCGGTAGCTCTGTTTTCTCTATCATACTGATTAGAGATACACTTTTCTACCTTTCTGTGTCTACTTTTACTTTAGCATCAAATTTTTTACGTGTCTTTCAATTGCCATGGACAGCAGCAGCAATCTTGCCTGTTCA
>JABUSI010000376.1 GCA_021442745.1 Erysipelotrichaceae bacterium
CCGATATGGTTTGTGTGATACCAGTACTGCTTGTCGATCTGGTCGGCTAATTCGTAGCGGGTGGCACTGTTCTGCTTTGTTACGATGCGTTGACCTAAAAGCATGATGTGTACATCTTGGTGTCCATCCGGATTTGAAACGTCACCCGGTCTGTATGTCCATGCTGCATAATCATTAAAGTATAGTGTTTCTCCCAGAGAACTGTATTTACCGGTTCTTTTTCCCTCCTGGTTATAGGTATATCTTGTGTAATAACGGCTGTCCTTTGAGACAATCATTTCGTTCTTGCAGTTGTAATCAAATATTCTTCGTGATACATTCGCTGCGGTTGCCTGGGTATCATCACTGAATCCCCAAGCCTGGTCTACACTGTAGGTATCCTGTTTTATCTTTGTTACCGTTGCAACATATCCTGTATTTGCATTTTCTACAGGTGCATTCTGTTCAAGAATCATATTGCCGTTACTGTCATAAGCATAATACATTCCACCACAAGTTTCAACCTGATTTGCCTTGTTTTGAAGATATTCATAGTCAAAGCGATAATTTAATAAATCTCCTCCAAGGTCGGTTTTTATGCGGTTTTGGACACTGCTTTCTTTTAGTGTCTGACGGCCAAGGCTGTCAAACTGCCAGTTCTGGCTGTAAGTTGAAACATACTCAGGGCCTGATGAATATTTCTGGCAGACTGATTTCCCGTTTACCTGAATGAGCTGTCCTAGTGTGTCGTACTGATATTCCTGGGTTGTTGAATACTTCGTGCATTCATTCGTGTATGATATTACGTTACCTGTTACATCAAAGCGGTACTCAATATTCTGGATTGAATTTTTCAGACTGTCAGTTGTTACAAGAGTTTCAAGCCAGCCGCGGTATTCATCATAAGTATAATTACTTATGATTCCGTTACCGTATTCAATCGATGTTCTTCTGTCCTTATGGTCATAGGTGATGTTTTTTACATAGTCAAAAGTATGGTTTATTCCGATTGAGCAAAGTTTCCCCTGAACTCTGCAGACATTTCCGCCATTTGTATAGGAATAAGTTACCACTTCGCCGTTTGGATAAGTAATTTCTTCCATCTGACCAAGATAATTTTGCAGGTATGAAAATTGTGCCGTACGATACTGCTGCTGTGTTTGCGAATTTGTATACTGCTTTAAAGTTACAGTTTCTTTACACAGTTCCCCAAGTTTTCCGTATACATAAGTGTACTCACCGCTGTTATCGGTTTTGTGAACAATCTGGTCGTTAGCATCATATTCATAAACTGTTTCATCAAGTACATCTTTGTCTGGATAGATTATCTTCTTAATGCGACCGAATTCATCATAGCTGTAAGTAATCTTCTGTCCTTTTTCTATGAGCACGCTGTTCTGAGTATACAGAATCTGACCTGTTGAAAGATCATACGCAGAATGGCGGAGCCCCGCCCTACGCCTCAACCTGCCTTTCAGCAGTTTTCGGCTACCCGACCCGCCTAGGGGTTTCACCCCTAAGACCCCATAGGGTTGT
>JABUSI010000057.1 GCA_021442745.1 Erysipelotrichaceae bacterium
TTATGGTCCTGGAATTTCTTACGGCAATTCTCTTTGACAAGCTCCGTGTTTTCACGAATAAACTTCATATCCAACATACAATTTATCCTCCTTATTGAATAATAAAAAGACACCACCCGTAAAGGGACGATGTCTCGCGTTGCCACCCTTCTTACAGACTACCCGTCTGTCACTTCCTTAGATAACGGCTAATGCCGAAGATAAGTACTCTTCTTTCCCTATCTCACTTCCGGGGTTGATTTCCCTGACCTTTCCAACCGGTTTTCACCATCCACCGGCTCTCTGCATAGAAACAATCCGATACTTATCCCCATCAACGATTTATATATATTATACACGCTTACAGTTTTGTTTCAACATGAAAAAAGGAACAAGACTATGCTTGTTCCTCAGTGGTTTCTTCCATCGGAATTTCCACCGCAATGGTTTCTTCCGTTTCATCATGTTCCACTACTGCAATGGTAGATACCGTAGAACCTTCTTCTACGTTAATCAGACGAACACCCTGGGTATTTCTTCCGTATACCGATACGTTACTCAGGGAAATACGAATAACGACTCCTCCCGTTGTCGCAATCAGCAGATCTTCATCCCCGTTGACTGCCTTAACGGATACCAGTTTACCGTTTTTATCCGTAATGTTAATGGTACCGACACCTTTTGCACCACGTTGTGTCAGTCGGTAATCATCCAATGCCGTCTTCTTACCGTAACCCTTTTCGGTAACCGCCAGCAGATATTCACCTTCATACCGGCATGTAACACCGACAACTTCCGAACCGTCTGTATTAAAGCCGATCACACCGGAAGCATTTCTTCCCATCGGACGAACGTCGGATTCCATAAACCGGATCGCTTTACCGTTGGAACCGGCAATGACAATTTCATCACCTTCACCAATCTGTTTCACCGCAAACAACTCATCATCTTCCCGTAAGGTAATCGCAATCTTACCGGTCTGACGAATGGAATCAAATTCTTGCTGTTCCACTTTCTTAACCAGACCCTTTGCGGTCACAAAGAATAAATACTTGCTGTCTGCATTCGGATCAATCGGAACCATTGAACGAATCTTTTCATCTTTATCCAATGTAGTAAGAATATTTACAATCGGTGTTCCCTTTGCCGTTCTGTTTACCTGCGGTACCTGATATCCCTTAATCCGGTATACCTTACCGAAATTCGTAAACAGCAACAAGTGGTTATGCGTCGACATTGTCACTACCTGACTGACAATATCATCGTCATGCATGGAAATACCCTTGACACCCTTACCGCCACGATTCTGTGTCCGGTACGTATCCGTCGTATTTCTCTTGATATAACCGTTGGTAGTAATGGTAATGATGACATTTTCTTCCGGAATCAAATCTTCATCTTCCACGTCAAATCCCGCTTCCACGATTTCCGTCCGACGTTCATCACCGAACCGTTCCTTGATTTCCAGTAAATCCGTTTTTATGATATCCAGTACCCGGCTGTGATTCGCAAGAATATCCTTGAAATCCGCAATCA
>JABUSI010000258.1 GCA_021442745.1 Erysipelotrichaceae bacterium
ATCGGGAACATCGGACGCATGATTAACTTAAACGGTAATCTGGCGGTATCCTGTAAGGTGGAACCGTCGGTTAAGGACATGATAACCAGCTTTCCTTTTTCCTTGATTTCCGGGAAGGCATAGCCTTGTTTGACAACGATAACATCGTAGTTGTCCCAGTTGATGCTGGCACCTTCAAACTGATGCTGTTCACACATGGTCTGACGGGTTGTTGCGATGTTGACGTCGATGCTGGTGCCGTTGATATGGACTAAACAACTGTCACCGTAATTGGCATCGTGCACGTGCGTCATATAGCCGCGTAAATAGCCTTTGGCTTTGACAGTGACGTTCAACGGAACGCTCTTTGACATGTCATCGGCATTCATTCCCAGGGAAATATCTGCAGATTGTCCGATTTCAAGTTTACTGACGATATTGTAAGCGTTCGGGTCGCAGATGTTGGCGAACAAGAACGACTTGTCTGTCTGTGCCTGCAATGCCTGACGGAGGATATAGGTGTTCCAACCGGTAGCACCGGAGGTTACGTTATCTCCGGAATCGGTAATCATGACCGGCTTGTCCTCAAAGTCGAGTGCCATTTTCATGCATGTATCCGGATCGACCGCAAATCCGGTGTAGTGGAATTCCTGGCGACGGTCCCAGACATATTTAGCCAGTTCTTCAACCTTTTGTTCGCAATATTGCTGGTCTTCTTCTTTTTCCGGAACGACCACTACGGAACAACCGGCTTCCGGACAATCGTGACGGATGTAACCGACATGCCAGGAGGCGGAACGGACTCTCGGGTCTTGTTCCATTTCATCCATAAACTTATTGATGGAAGCGACCGGTTCGTCGGTGGAAACGGATTGTTCCCCGCCTAAAATCAGCGGCAGTTTGCGGAAGCAGGCATGGATATTCTGACGGTCTTTCAGAAACTTACATAATTCCCGTGCTACCTGTCTTCTGGTATCAACGGCATCGGTATGCGGGCTTTCGCGATAGGAACGGATGTAGGTTAAACTTTCGGCATATTCCCTGGTCATGTTGCCGTGCGGGTCGCAGACCACAAAAATCGGTAAATACGGGCCGGTGATTTTCCGGATTTCTTTTACGATATAGTGATCACCCGAACCGTATTGTTCAACGTAGGATGCACCGTGTAAGTATAAATAGATACCGTCGATTTCGTGTAAATGTTCTTTTACGGCGGTAATCATGCAGTGGAAGATGTATTCGAAGCAATCTTTCTTAATAACCCCGGATGCACCGGCTGATGCATAAATAGCGGGGATGACTTCGATGCCTTCTGACGCAAAGACGTCATCGACGCAACCGTTTCGGGCGACGTCATCTCCGAAATAGACTTTGAACTGGGCAATTTCATTTTTTAAAGGGATATTGGCGTTGGATTCGCACGCAAATAATCCGACAAGTGCTTTCATAGGCATTCCTCCTAGATCTTATCGATCGGGAACATCGGACGCATGATTAACTTAAACGGTAATCTGGCGGTATCCTGTAAGGT
>JABUSI010000355.1 GCA_021442745.1 Erysipelotrichaceae bacterium
GTTTGAAAAGTTGGTACATTATGCTGAATACAAGGTACATTTTGTTTATTTTTTCATATTTTTTACGTATGTTTTACTTTGGATAACCGCCGTTTTATCCGCCCGGTTCGCATACCGGGCATTCCAGTACAACCGTTTCAACGGCAGATAATCCGTTAAATCGGCTATTCCCGGTTCCAGAGACGTTGCCGTATCCGAAGGACTCATACGCAATCCCTGTTTGTCCCGCAACGTCTGCAACGCTTTCCGGTAACTTTTCCGGACGGCCTGCACGTCACTGGATTCCTCTTTATGTTTGTTTAACACAGAATCGTCCGTCGTACGGATTTCATAGCCGCCAAGCGACGTTTCCCGTCTTTGCGGCAAGCGCTGCAGATACCGGTACAACCAATACACCACGGCAGCAATCAGAATGACACCCAGAATACCGGCCAGCACCTTCAGCCATACGTATTTTACTAATTCCACCGTCATTTCCGGTAACACTTCTTCCGTCACGCCACCGAATCCACCGAAATCCGACGGACTTGAACTGCCGTTTCCCACCAGGCCGGAAATCAGGCTAAATGCCAGTCTCAGCACAATCCACACGATTCCCGCAATCAGATACAGGACATACACAATTCCGTAATTGTACACAAATCCCAATGTTGCCATCACGGCATCAATCACATAAGAAGAACTCAATACCAGCACCAGAACACCGATTCCGCATACCCACAGAAGATTGTTTCTCTGGAATTTCGCCGACTCATATACTTCCTTCTGATGACGCAAAGATCGCATCAGAAGAATATACATCCCCATCGTCATTACCCCGTCCGGAATCAGAAAGCCGCTCACAAACTCCGTCTTCCCGATAAACGACACAAACAATACCATCCCTGTAAAAATTTTCCAGTACAACGAAAACTGCTCCGTTACCGCTCCCCACGCTACCGTCTTTATTTGCGTATACGCAAACGCGAGCATCAGGACGTACGCAACTTTACTGTAAACATCAGACGGCACCAAAAGCCATACCAATGCGAGCGCAGCTTTCAAATCTTTCTTACTTACACAGATTGCCGCCACAACACTTCCAGTTAACAGATACCAGTACGTTACCGGCAAAAACGCAAGGACAACCGACAAAACCGTACACGCAAATCCCAGTTCACACAAAAGGTTCAACCATACCATCATGATTTCACCTCCTCAAACTGAACGTTGCATCCCTGCATCATACAAGCCTGCCGGATCGTTTCTTTTTGCGAAAGTCCGGCCGTATATACCAGAAAGGACCGTGTTCCGTTGGTCTGCCGGATGATTTCCTGAAACAGTCGCAACGGATCGTATACCATACTGCCGGATGCCCTTCCCAGATGTTCCAGGATACTGCTGTAATGATAATTACCCAGTCCCTCCGAAACGTGAACCGTTCGTTTGAACGACCCTTGTGACAACACATTCATCCAGAATTCATACTTGATTCCCTTGTGCTCCAGTTCCATACAAGCCATCAG
>JABUSI010000321.1 GCA_021442745.1 Erysipelotrichaceae bacterium
GGATGGAGTTTAGTGTTGTAAAGATGGCATCCAGATCGGTGTGGTCCAGAGCGTAATGTATTTTATCATTCAGACTGTTGAAGCAGTCTTCCATTTTATCGTATATCATAGTTTGTCTCCGTAGTGATGTTCCTTAGCGAATGCATCGAGCTGGTCAAACGTGCAGACACCGCCGGTACTGCCGAATACCGTGCAGGCATACGCACCGTTTAAGGTGGCATAGCGCAATGCCGTCCTGTAGTCAAATCCTTTGATCAGACAGGCGATAAAGCATCCCGCAAAGGAATCTCCGGCACCGGTGGAGTCAATAACCTGTAAACCGGATACGGATGGCAGATAGATTTCTTCGTCTTTGAGATATAACGTGGAACCTTTGGAACCGTGAGTAACGCAGACAAACAGTCCGCCGTTATTGAAAATGACTTTTCTCGGGTCGGAACCGGTAGCTTCTTGTAAGCGGGCATAATCCGTTTCGTTGATGAACATACCGTCGGCCAGTTTGTATAAAGTTTGAAGACGCTTCGGATCGTCGTACTTGCTGGAGCCGTCCAGAATGATTTTGGCACCGTGCTTTTTGGCTTCCAGTAACGGTTCAATGGTTTCGAACGAACGGTTGATCATGTGCATCAGAGAATAAATATATGTTGCGTTGTTGAGGGCATCCTGTAACCGTTTGTCGACGACATAGTACGGACGGATCGGGTCAACGATAAACATTGTCCGCTGATCGTTGGTGTTGACAATCAGACATTTTCCGTTGATGACGCCTTTTTCCTGATAAATATAGTCGGTGTTGATTCCCAGCCTCTGGATTTCGGACATCATAAACGGTGTTGTATCGTCATCCGTTCCCAGCATATCCAGTAATTTCGCCTCTGCGCCTTTTTTGGCACAGACGGCACTGACATTGACCGGACACCCGCCGATTTTGTTTCCTAACGATTTGACATGCGTAAAATCGCCTTCCGAAGGATACAGTTCCGAACGATAGAACATATCCACAGCGGCTCCGGCGATACATAGTAAATACTTTTCCATTGTTGTTCACCTCATATGATTGCAGTTTGTGTTTTCTTTAAAAAAGTATATCATATTTTATGGTATACAAAACAAAAGAAAAGGAAGAAAAAGAGGGGATTTACGATGAACGAAAGGGTACTGGAATATCTGAACGGATACCGGGATGAAATATTTTCCGATCTGATGACGCTGGTGAACAAAGAAGCGTGTACTTCTGAAGTACAGGGATTGCAAGAGGTCAGGGAATGTCTGAAAACAATCATTGAAAAAAGAACGGGACTTGCCGTTACGGAACACGTGGCAGAACATGGTCATAACGTATTGAGTTTTTCCTACGGGAAACAGAAAGAAAGTATCGTATTTGTCGGCCATTATGATACGGTGCATCCGGCAGGGTCCTTTCCGGTAAAAACAGAAGGAAATAAGTTATACGGTCCGGGGGTATACGATATGAAATCCGGTCTTGTTGCCGG
>JABUSI010000068.1 GCA_021442745.1 Erysipelotrichaceae bacterium
GTAGCAACGGTCAGTGATACCGGCCTTGTGACGGCAATCGGTGCAGGAACGGCGACAATTACCATACGGGCAACAAACAATAACATTTCAAAACAATGTACGGTGACGGTTGAACGGGAAACGGTGGAATTGATTGACTTTACCATTAACCCGACCTGTATGAGTATTCATCCGGGGGATACGGGACAAATCACGATTACCAAAAATCCTGTTAACGCAGAAGAAACGTTTGTGTATACGTCTTCGGATCCTTCTGTGGCAACTGTATCTTCGACCGGACTGGTTACGGCGGTTAAAGCTGGGAATGCGACAATTTCCGTTTATGGTGAAACGTGTGAAGTGACAAGACAATGTCAGGTTACGGTAGCAGAACAGGCTGATTTTACGGTAAGTCCTTCCTCTATTACGTTTACAGCGATTGGAGATACGAAACAACTGATTATTACGGGGCAATCAACAGATTCGCCGGTGTTTGTTTCTTCGGATATTGCTGTAGCTACGGTTAGCGATAGCGGTCTGGTTACGGCAACAGGCGAAGGAACGGCAACCATTACGGTAACGATGTTGAATGCAGGAATCAGTAAGACGGTTCCGGTCAGTTGTTATGTGAATCGGTTACCGGAGATTACGCTGGAAGCAACATCTCTTGGATACAATTCGGCATTGCTGACGTATGATTACGTGGATTACGTCGATGAAGTACGGATTTATCAGAGTACGACGGCAGGGAAGACGGGTACAAAAATTTATACAGGTACAGAACCGTCGGATACGTATACGGTAAAATCCCTGACTTCCGGTACGTATTACTATTTCACCGTAGTGATGAGATATACCAATGCGGAAGGAACAACGTTGCAGACAAAGTCCGAACAGGTGAAAGTCAAGATCAAGCCGGCAACGGTACAGAATGTGAATCTGACACCGAAGACAACTTCCGTTACGGTTTCATGGGATAAGGTAAGCGGTGCGTCGGGATATCAGGTGTATCGTTCGACAATGCCGGACGGTACGTATTCGAAAGTAGCGACGGTAAACAGTAAGACGCTTTCCTATACGAACAAGTCCCTGAAGGCGAACACAAAGTATTACTACAAGGTACGGGCATATCGTGTTGTCAGCGGAAAGAATGTATACGGTTCGTATTCCGATGTGGTCAGTGACTATCCGAATCCGGCAAAGGTAACGGGGCTGAAAGTGACGGCTACGGATTATGATACGCTGAAAATCAAGTGGACGGCTGTCAGTTATGCGGCCGGATACAAGGTGTACCGGTCAGAAGATAATGAATGGGTACAGATCGGCACAACCGATGGTTCAACATGTTATCTGTACGACGGAGAACGGGAGTTCGGTAAGACGTACTATTATGCGGTACGGGCATACCGGATCAATGAAGAACGGGAATATGAAAGTTCCCTGTGTACGAAAGTGAGCGGTAAGACATCACTGGTGAAGAACGTTACGTTCTCGTTGACGAAAGATGAAGAACA
>JABUSI010000385.1 GCA_021442745.1 Erysipelotrichaceae bacterium
CACGGGATTGTTCCGCTTGGCGACGTGCTGCAGGATATCCTGGAGGTAAAGTTTCACGGTTTGTGTGTAAAAGACAACGAGGATGATGCTGCGTGGGTAAAAGAAGCAATCGTTTCCTTTGAACCGTTGAGTGAATATGTCATCTTTGAAACGGAACCGGATTGTCCGGATAAGGTGGATCGGTTACGGCAGACGGCGGATGTGAATCTGTGTATCTTTACCGGTGTGTGTCCTGTGAAACCGGATGCATTCCGGACGCAGGAGCAGAATATTACCCGGGGAAAAGAAGCAGTTCGTTTGTGTAAGGAAGACGGTGTGGCAGTGGTTAATCTTGACGATGAGGCCGGAAAAGAAACCTATCCGTGCAAAACGGTTACGTATTCCTTTGAAGATATGGCGGATTACCGGATACTGGATTTTCATACGGGAATCCATGGAAGTACGTTTCTGCTGGCCATGAAGAACGAATCGTTGCCGTTTACGACAACGTGGTGCGGAACACAAATGGTAACGCAGCTGGCGGGGATGATTGCCGGGGCACACGTAACGGGAATTCCCCTGGAACAACTGCAGGCCATCGTCAGCCGTCTGCCGCAGAAAACGGGATGCAACAGCGTAACGGAATACGAAGGAAGATGGGTTCTGGACCAGTCGCGGCTTACATATTATGACCATATCTTTTGCGCAAAAGACATCCTGGAAGGTATTGAGGGAAAACTTGTTGTCATTACGTCCGGCATGAAAGAACAGGATGAAGAAAACTATTCGCTGGGAAGACAACTGGCATGTATGACGGATTGCGTGGTGGCAATCGGTAAAACGGAAGGAGAAGCACTGGAAGAAGGGTTGCTGGACGGTAATCCGGATGCGGTGTGTTATATTGTGAACAATCCGGAACAGGCGATGCAGAAGGCATTGTCACTGACGGAAACAAACGATGTAATCTGGATGGAAAGGAGAGGTTAGAATGAAAGTGTGTCTGGCTGTTCTGTGTGTGGGACAGGCGTATCTGGCTTCGTCACGGGAAATGGTTAACGCCGTTCGCAAGTGTTCCAACCTGGATGCCATGTTGTGTTATATCCATGACGACGGTATGTGGTATGCGAATGAACAACTGATGAAAACGGACGATATCATGCTGACCGTAAGCCGTTTGCGTCCGGTACGCATTGAGAAAAAAGAATACCGGTATTGTTTTAGGGGAAACGGGCATCCGTTGGAATTTGACGTAGCGTGTATTGTCAGTGACAAGCCGGTAAGTACGGATCTGATCGGTCATCTGCAGTATTACGGCATTCCGGTATTGGGAAGCACGCTGCACAGTGAAACGATGGTGTCCGATCAGTTGTTTATGAAACACGTACTGGCGGCAAATAAAGTGCCGATGGCACCGTGGACGTCTTTGAATCTGGTGCATCTGCAGGAAGATGAGAAGGAACATTTACGGAAAGTCAAGCGTCTGGGATATCCCATCTGGGTCAAAGCGACA
>JABUSI010000159.1 GCA_021442745.1 Erysipelotrichaceae bacterium
GGGATTCAATGTGTTCGGTTTTTGGAAAAATCCGGTAATTATTCGATTGCGACAGCAACGAATGTACCGACGGAGAAGTCAGAGAAATTCATCAGTCAGACGATTGAAAAACTGCTGGACGGTATTGTACCGGAAAAGCGTAGTATGGAGTATACCATTGTATTGTTAGCTACACCGGTAAAGGATGTTGCTAACAGGAAGTTAAGATTAGGAGAGTTCTATTCCGGCTTGGCACCGTATGCCCAGTGGCAGACAAATTACACGGTTCATGAAACAAATTCCGTGAATTCAACAGCAACTGTCGGAGTGAACGTAGGAGCAAGTGCCGGTATGCAGAATACGAATAGCAGCGGAAGTTCGCTTTCTGATTCTGTAACGGATTCCAATAATTCGGCTGTAACGGATTCTACAAATGAGACGGTTTCCAGCGGAATGAGTAATTCCACAGGAAAGAGTACCACGAAAACAAAGGGAACCAACTCAAGTATATCTGGAGGCGGTGGCTTTGATTTAGGCCCTGTTAAGGCAAATGCAACTGTAACCGGTGGAGCATCAACGTCAACAGCTACGGGAAGTACAACTACGAAGACTGTAACAAGCAATATCGCGAACAGTGTCGGAAGAGCTGTAACGAGCACATTAGGTAAGGCAATCACAAGAGGTGTAACGTCAACGGTAGGAATTGCGAAATCATTAACCTTTGGCGGTAATTTCGGGATGAATTTTGCGCGGTCTTCCAGTGTAACGGCAAGTATAGGAAAAGATGAAGGCATTCACCAATCCTTCACGAATTACAACATCAAGCATACATTAGAGAAACTGGAACAGCAGATGAAACGATTGGAAATGGGATCTGCTTTGGGTATGTGGGATTTTGCGGCTTATATCCTCAGTGAAAGCCAGGATGTCGCAAACAATGTTGCACACTCTTATATCGCATTGACGCAAGGCGAGAATTCACATATGTCAGAATCAGCGATTAACGTATGGCGTGGAGATATGGGGGAAGAAAGCTGTGACGCAAAGGAAATATACGGATATATCAGGGAATTCAGACATCCGTTGTTTGGGTTGAATCCGGAGCTTATGGAAGAAGATCCGGAACTGTATATTTATCCGTCTATCGTAACGGCAACGACTTCATTAAGTGGAAAAGAACTGGCGTATTCCCTGAACTTCCCGCAGAAATCCATTGCCGGATTACCGGTCATTGAAAGTGCGTCTTTCGGAAGAAATATCACAACGTACGAAGATGTGGAATACTACGGTGCGTTTACCATGAAGAGTGGCACATGGGATCTGAATGGACACAAAGTAGTCATTAATGGAGATCTCTACCTTGAAGGCGGAACCATCGATCTGAATGGCGGAACGCTGACCGTGACCGGAAACATCTATTCCACGGGAACGGGTGGATACATGTATATCCATAAAGGAACACTGAATGTCGGAGGCGATTACCTGTTATACAGCCTGACAACAGAC
>JABUSI010000027.1 GCA_021442745.1 Erysipelotrichaceae bacterium
AATAAAAGGCTCAATGGAGAAATGAAAATGAAGAGACACTTCTCAAATGAATTAAAAATGGTCAATAGCTACAGAAAATATGTGAAGTATCTGTGCTTATTGTCTGCCAACGATTACGTGACCATGGACATTCTGGCAAATGAACTGTACACTTCCAAATCTAAAATTTACAAAGACATCAAGTCGATGAAGGAACTGGTACAGGCTACCAAAAACGTTACTCTCGAAGTTTCCAAGAAAAAAGGAATTCGGATTACCGGAGAAGAACAAAACATCCGCTATTTTATTTCCTGTATTCTTTTGTTTTACCAGATGACTTATATAGATTATCTTCGTAAGATGGTCAATCGTTTTTATCCTCAGCAAGGCAAATTTGATAAGCTGCATTATCTGCTGGTCGATACCTTAATCAGTCAGAATTTAATTATAACGGGACCAAGTATGGAAATGCTAACCATGGAATGTTACATCACTATTCATCGCATTCTCAAAAACAAAAAGCTTACTGTTGTCCTGCAAAAAGAGTATCAGCAGATTGATTTGCCGTTTGAGAAAATTGAAGAACTGTTTGATGTAAAACTGACAGATAATGACAGAATATGCATCTTACAATTTCTTCACAACAAAAGAGTACTGAATTCACAGAATGAATCTTCTTTTCAAAATCAGTATTTCCGAGACGTTGCCGATCAATTTCTAGAAACAATCCGAGACAAATACAATCTGGTATTTCTGGATAACCAGAAAATAATCAATCACGTACATGCCATGTTAACATATCATCATTGGACCTTCCGAAAACGGACCATGTTAGTAAACGAAATACAACAGAATTACCCTTTCGCATATGAAGTTTCCTGTTGTATCATTCCGATTGCCAAAGAGGTCCTTAATTATGATCTGATGGATAACGAGGTATCCCGTCTTGCCGTTCGTCTGGTTGTGGCGATGGATGAAATCACACAAAGAAAAAACACTATCGTCATTGTGAATAGTGCCAGTTATGCAGAATTGTTAAAGTTTAAGTTACGGCATTATTTTTCCGAGAAAATTGAATTCCTTGGATTCTGCCCGGAATACCAGATTGACACATTACTTCAGAATAACGGCAAACCAATCGAATTGATTCTCACAACAACACCTTTATTACGCAAGTATGAAATTGATACCTTACTTATATCGCCAATTCTTAACCCACAGGACATCAATAATCTGAACGACTATTTCTTCCGTAGCAATCGTTCCTATACCAAGAAAAGGGATTGATTCTGTGGTGATATCACACAGTTTTTCCGAGTATATAAAAATAAAGCAGAACCTGTATGGTTTTACGAAAAAAATCGGAAAATCTATAGGTATCTTGTCCGGCAACTCAAACGTCAAGGTCATCGTGCAAGACTCAAATAATGTTAAAGCACCGGAATACTCGCACACCGCAGGACGTATTTATGCCATTGTGAAGGATGGGCAGTTGAAGCACCTC
>JABUSI010000378.1 GCA_021442745.1 Erysipelotrichaceae bacterium
TGAATGCGGTTTGCTGTACAGGGGTTTCGGTATTGTTGTACAGTGCCTTGAAAAAGCCGTTTGCGCAAATCTATAAAAGATAAGAAAATCATTGTATACTATAGTTGTTAGAAATCGGAGTGAGAGTATGCCAATACTAGATCAAAACAATCCTACGGAAGTCAGCCGGTATATTGCGTTTACAAAAACGTTTCGCAATGCGCATTTTTACCAGGATTACCGTTGGTCATATGTCAAAAACAATCTGAAATGCGAATGTGTCTATCTGGAAACAGAAGGTGTAATTACTGCGGCGTGTACCGTATATATCCGCCCGATTGCGGCAGGACTTTCCATTCTGTACGGACAGCGGGGGCCGTTATGCGATTTGTCCGATCCGACGGAAACCCTGGCATTAATCAAGGAAATGAAACCGCTGGTGAAGAAGTATCATGCGTTTATGATTAAGTTTGACCCGAACGTGCAGGATAGTGAACAAATGCGGCAGAATTTTCAGAATGCCGGCTTTAAAATCCGTGGGGAAGGTTACAGTAAACTGGATTTGATTTTATCCCGTCGTTCCATGGTTCTGGATACGGAAGGGAAAACTCTGGAAGAATTGCTGCCGCAGTTCAAGCCGGGAACCCGTTACAACTGCAAAAAATCGCAGAGAAACGGGCTGGAAGTAATCGAAGGATATACGAAAGAAAATCTGGATGTTTTCATGAATCTTCTGGAAATTACCGCCAGACGGGACGGAATCGAGCATCGTCCGCGCGAATTTTTCGAAAATATCTTTGAACACTTCACCCGCGAGGAAGCCAGATTGTATCTGATAAAACACGAAGATGATTATCTGGCAGGAGCATTGGGTGTGAATTACGGCGGAAGAATGATGTATTATCATTCCGGAAGTTCCAACATCAAACGGAATAAACTGCCGAATTATCTTATGCAATGCGAATTGATTAACTGGGCATGTGAAACCGGATGCTTCGTGTATGATATGGGAGGTATCATCCGGGAAAGTGATGAGGACGGTTTATATCAGTTTAAAATCGGATTCTGTATCGGAAATCCGATGGATGAATACATCGGGGAACTGGATTATCCGATCCATCCGGTTTTATATTTCGGATTCAACGTAGCTTATAAATGGTTGCAGCGGATCCGAAGAAGAATGGTTTTACGAAAAATCAACAAAGAAAGTGAGAAGTAGGTGCAAGTATGAAAAAAATACTGATTGCGTTACTGTCGGTCAGCTTACTGCTTAGTGGCTGTACTGCCGGTAAAAAAGAAGAAGTATATGAAGAAAATCCGGAAGTACAGGCTGCCTTTGAACAGTTCTTACAGGATGAGTTTGTATACTATCTGTCTCAGAACAAACTGAATGCGCATTTTGCGGTGGAGGATTTGTCTGCATACGGTCTGGAAGATATGGAAGTATCCCTGGGTGACGTACAGGAACAATTCGACTATACGGTGCTGCGTACGGCATTGGA
>JABUSI010000146.1 GCA_021442745.1 Erysipelotrichaceae bacterium
TTTCTATAGTTCCTTCTTTTCTTTTTCCTTTTAAAAGTTACAATAGATATGGTGATGTTATGTTGTATTGGATAATCGGAATGAATATTCTGGGATTTCTGTTAATGGGAATCGATAAAATAAAAGCCAGGCGTCATGCCTGGCGTATACCGGAAATCAATTTGTTTCTGTGTGCAGTTGCCGGCGGTGCCGTCGGCTGTACACTCGGAATGTTTATGTTTCGTCACAAGACAAAACACTGGTATTTCCGAATCGGATTCCCGTTATGTATTCTGTTAAACGTTCTTTCGCTGTATTTACTGAAAAAAGGATTATAAATACGGATTGTCCAGCAATTCCTGCTTCCATACCGTGGAATCGGAATGCCCCGGATGCACATACGTATCCGGACGAATGACGGATTTCAGATAGTTAAGGGA
Source organism: Erysipelotrichaceae bacterium (assembly GCA_021442745.1). Classification (GTDB taxonomy): domain Bacteria; phylum Bacillota_I; class Bacilli_A; order Erysipelotrichales; family Erysipelotrichaceae; genus RGIG4607. The sequence goes on from JABUSI010000146.1 coordinate 420, forward strand.
TTGATTCAGTTTGACGTTAGACCCTCCGTACAAATCGGTTCTGCCGACACTTTGACGGAATACGGTATCACCGCTGAACAAATGGTCTTCCATCTGCAGACAAACGGAACCTTCCGTATGTCCCGGCGTATCGTATACCGCAATCTCAAACGGACCGATAGTAAGCGAACCGTACGGATACGGCGTATACGGATGATTCAGAACGGCACCATGTTTCCCGATGCTGTTTACAGAGAGTGTATGCACCAGTTTATCGTCTTCCGGAGATAAATATACCGGACAGTGATACGTTTCCACCAGTTCATTTACTGCTCCGATATGATCAAAATGGCCATGGGTCAGCAGAATGGCATCCAGCGTTTCTTCCGGAAACTGTTCCAGATAGGAAACCAGACGTTTTGTGCTTGCACCCGGATCGATACACAAGATATGCCCGTCCTTATGTATCATATAACAGTTGACCTGCCACAAGCCAACGGTCAGAGAATCGATTCTCATCATACAGTAATAAAAAAAGCCGGACATCCAGCTTTTCTTATTTCTTTTCCTTGTGAACGGTCTTCTTCATGCAACGTGGGCAATACTTCTTGATTTGCATGCGTTCTGGATGTTTACGTTTGTTACGAGTAGAAATATAGTTTTCTTCTCCACAATCACTACATTTGAAAGTAATGTTATCTCTCATGTGTGGCACCTCCTACTTTTATGCCTATGTATTGTATCACATTCACACGATAAAAAAAAGCCCCAAATTTTACGTTTTTTTGCTATAATCTTGTACGAAGGAGAACATATGACAACACGTAAAAACACCAGACAGATTCAAGTAGGACATTTAACAATCGGCGGACAGAATGCCTGTGTCATTCAATCCATGACCAACACCAAAACCCGGGACGTAAAAGCAACGGTAGCACAATGTCATCGCCTGATGGCAGCCGGTTGTGAGATTGTACGGTTTGCGGTTACCTGTATGGAAGATGCACAGGCGATTGCCGAAATCAAGAAACAAGTATCCTGCCCGATTGTTGCCGACATTCATTTTGATTATAAACTTGCG
>JABUSI010000425.1 GCA_021442745.1 Erysipelotrichaceae bacterium
ACGGATATAACCGGAATTCTGATGTCTTCCGTCAAGAGTATTGTTGATGCGATCAGTTACGTTCTGATTGCGTTTGTGGCAATCTCCCTGATTGTTTCTTCCATTATGATCGGTGTCATTACTTTGATTTCCGTAATGGAGCGGACGAAGGAAATCGGTATTCTGCGGGCTATCGGTGCTTCCAAGAAGGATATTTCACGGGTATTCAATGCCGAGACGTTCATTATCGGATTATGTGCCGGTTTACTGGGTGTCGGCATTGCGGAACTGTTGTTAATTCCGATTAATGCGATATTGCTGAAGGTGACCAACATTGCGACCTTACGGGCATATCTGCCACCGGTGGCAGCGGTGATTCTGGTAATCATCAGTATTGTGTTAACCTTGATCAGCGGTTTGATTCCATCCAGCTCAGCCGCAAAGATGGATCCGGTCAAGGCATTGCGGTCCGAATAAAAAAGAGGAATTCCAGTGGAATTCCTTTTTATTTTGACTGGGCTTTCAGTAACGGACTGACCCGTTTGTACAGCAGGATGGTAATGACGGAGCAGAGGATTCCTTTGAGAAGATTGAACGGTGCGGTTGCAAATAACACAAACGTCAGTCTGTCGGTAATGGCACCGTTGATCTGGGAACCCATGGATAGTAACGTATCCATCGGTAAATGAAAGAAATACGAATATGCCGGAAGCAACACAAAGTAATTCATCGCCGTACCGACAATGGTCAGGGAAATCGTCCCTGCAATCAAACCGATAACGGCGGTTTTCTTTGTCTTGTTTCTCCGGTAAATCCAAATGGCAGGAAATACCAATGAAATCCCCATGATGTAGTTGGCGATTTCTCCGACAAAACTTGTCTGGGTTCCGGTAAACAGCAGATTCAGAACGATTTTCATTGCTTCAATCGATGCGGCAGCAGCCGGCCCTAACGCAAATCCTCCCAATAACACCACAACTTCCGAGAGGTCCATTTTGTAGAAGGATGGGGCAAATCCCAGCGGTGTTTCCAAAAACATAATCAGAAAGGCAAGAACCCCTAAGACGGATATTTTCGCAATCATCTGGTTGGTCAGAAACTTGTTTCTTTGTGACATACGGTTACCTCCTCTCAACAAAAAAAGGTTTCTTACAAAACCTTCGGATTCTCTATGAAAAAAAGTTTGTACTTCTTCCATCCAGACTGTACTGTTGCCATCGGAATTGCACCGATTCCTGCTTGCGCTCGCGGGGTATACCGCCAGTAGGGAATTTCACCCAACCCTGAAGTTTTGTTACTCAAAGTATAACACCATGAAGAAAAGATGCAAGAAGAAAAGCCGCTGTTAACGGCTTACTTCATCCAATATATCCTTGAGTCTCTTTGCCAGACCTTTCACTTTTTCAACCGGGGTGGAACATACGGCTACCCGGATGCCTTTGTTGACGATGACGGTATAAATCTGATGCTGCATCAGGGCTTCGTGGTAGCGGTCGCGCA
>JABUSI010000264.1 GCA_021442745.1 Erysipelotrichaceae bacterium
GAACTTAAGCCCCGGAATTCATCGCTTTGCAAGCGACTCACAACCGTTTCTTTCTTTTCGTTATAATTCATAGCCTATCCTCCTAAAGAATCAGGAATGCACCGTAACTGGCCAGAATGGTTACCAGCATCGCAAACTGAACAACACGATTCTTGCAATTCATAAATGCCACAAAAGCCAATGATGCCACGATACCGCCGATCAGCAGAATGTAGTTTTTCGGATCATTCATTGTATAAATGCCGCCTTCCCGATACAACACATCGGTAACCGATAGAATAATCAGATTGAAGATATTGGAACCGGCAATGTTTCCGAATGCGATATCATAGTTCTGCATTTTAAACAGAGAAACCGTCGATGCCAGTTCCGGAAGTGACGTAGCCACTCCTAAGAAAATCGCACCCGCAATACCGCTTCCCAGATGAAGTACTTCTGCAATTTCATCCGTAATATACGTAATGGTGATACTGGACAGAATAATACCGATGCTGACAATCACAAACCGCACAAGAATCTGTTTTACCGTCAGCGGACTCTCACAGTCTTCGTTCATCGTATCCCCGCCGGATTCTCCCGCAAGATATTTGAAACTGTATGCATACAATCCTACGATAATAAATGACGTAATGCTCACGTTCAGAATATTAAAATTCAGAATATTCTTCGCATTCAGTAAAATCGTCACATAACCGGCCAGTACACATAAGGTTACAATTGTATGTCCCTTCGAAACCTTAGCGTTCTTGAACGGTTTGAACGCAAAAATCAATAATGTCGCAATGATGACCAGGTTAAACAGATCGCTTCCCAGGATATTCCCGATACACAATTCCGGTTTATGAATCAGTAACGTACTGGAAATACTGGTAAACAGTTCCGGCAAAGACGTGACCGCCGACAACATTACCCCGCCGATAAAGGCACCGGATAATTCCGTTTTCTGATCCAGCAGATCCACATACTCACTGGCCTTGATTGACAGCGCAACGACACATACCGCTGCAATGATATATTTGATAAATACCATACGTTTCCTCCCTTAAAATAAAGAGACTCACAGACAAAGGACCGTTCCTTTGTCTATGAGTCTTGTTCTTTCAGATAATACCAGATATGAAATCATGTTGTTGATATTATCACAGATTTCTCTGCGAACTACTCCCCCATAGGATTAGCATTAGAATCTTATCACTAACTTCCGTATTCGTCAATAAAATTAGGTAAACAATGCTATAATATGGCGGAGGTGATTCTATGTATTGGTATTTGCTGATCATATATGCCCTGTTTGGTCTGGTTATCGGCAGTTTTCTGAATGTTTGTATCTGGCGGATTCCCAAGGGTCTGTCAGTTGCTGCCGGAAGAAGTTTCTGTCCGAACTGTAATCATGAACTGGCCGCCAAAGATCTTATTCCGATACTCAGCTGGATATTGTTAGGCGGGAAATGCCGCTACTGTAAGGCACCCGTTTCC
>JABUSI010000086.1 GCA_021442745.1 Erysipelotrichaceae bacterium
AGCGTTTGGTGCAGTGGAAATTGTCGGCCCGAAGTGGTGCGGTAAAACAACGTCTGCGGAGATTCATGCGAAAAGTGCAATTAAACTGCAGAAGGATGCCAATAAAGAAGCATTGATTGAAACGGCAAAAATAACACCTGCGGTATTGCTGAATGGAGAATATCCGCGATTGATCGATGAGTGGCAGGATGCTCCGGCTATCTGGGATGCGGTAAGAGTTTTTTGTGATGATCACGAGGGGAAAGGGTATTTCCTGTTAACCGGATCTTCTTCAAAAAAAGTAACGACTGCTCATACCGGTACGGGAAGAATATCACAGCTCAGAATGTATCCGATGAGTCTTTATGAATCGAAAGAATCTAACGGAACAGTATCCTTATCGGATTTGTTTGATAACCCGGATTGTCTGGATGGCGGTTGCGTTTCTGATCTGACAATAAGCGACTTAATCTTTGCGGCATGTCGCGGAGGATGGCCGGAAAGTGTCCTGATGACGGATAAAGAAGCACAGTTGCTGATTGCCAGGGATTATTTCGAACAGATTTACAAGAAGGATATGTATAGTGTAGATTCCGTCAGAAGAAACAGTACGACCATGCGGGCGGTTTTACAGTCATATGGAAGGAATATTTCAACGCTTGCCAAAAAGGTAAATTTAATTAACGATGTGAAGGCAACAAACAATATATCAGAACCTACGTTTGATGATTATGTGGATGTATTGGAAAGACTGTATGTAGTGGATGACTTATATGGCTGGTGTCCGTCCATACGGTCTGCCAGAGCGATGAGAAGCGGAAGAAAGAGAGAATTTGTTGATCCGTCTATCGCGGTAGCGGCAATCGGCGGTTCGCCGAAGACGTTGGAAATGGATTTGAAAACGTTTGGGTTTGTGTTCGAATGTTTATGCATAAGAGATTTGAGAGTGTATTCTTCCTCTATGGGAGGAACATTATCGTATTATCATGATTCCACGGATCTGGAGGCTGATGCCGTATTGCATCTGAATGACGGAAGATATGCGATTATTGAGTTTAAATTAGGAGCGCATCAGATTGATGAGGGTGCAAAACACCTTTGTGAAATTGAAAGACTCATTGAAAAATACAACCGGGAAGAAAAACAAACTCCTTTGCGGAAACCGTCATTGAAAATAGTAATCACGGGGACACAGTACGGATACCGAAGACCGGATGGGGTTTATGTTGTTCCTGTCGGATGTCTGAAGGATTAAATAATGACAGAATCATAAATAACGAAAGACCACGATATCGTGGCCTTTTAATATGTTTATAAACAGGGCAAGTATAGCCAATGTGCTGTTCGTAAGAATCCGATACTTTCTTTCCTGTGATTTAGAGTATAATTAACAATGTTTCAGAAAGATGGTGGTTGTATGAATGCGGATACACAATATAAAAAGATGACGGAAACACCGATTCCGAAGTTAATCCTGGGATTGAGTCTGCCGACGAT
>JABUSI010000196.1 GCA_021442745.1 Erysipelotrichaceae bacterium
TCCCGTTTTTCATAAAGTATGTTACAGCGGTATATATCCTTGCAGACAGCCGTAAAATAAGTTCAGCATTTGTTCGGGGGATTCCTTGTAGTCATTGTTTACCCAGGCGACTAACATACCGTAGGATGCTCCGGCAAAGAAATGGGGCTGGTAGGTGTTGTTCATGGCGTGGAGGGAATCGATGTGTTCTACGGTGGTCTGGTACAGAGCACGGTACAGAACATCTCCCAGATCCTGTCTGACAAGAATGGTAAGAGTGCGTTTGTGTTGCAGAAGAAGGCGGAAGTTCTGCAGGATCATGGCTTTGAGGTCGTTGTCATGGTGTAACATGGGTGCTGTGATGTTCCGGGCAATTTCGTCGATGACCTGATAGATGTCCAGATAATTCCGGTAAAACGTAGCACGGCTGACGCCGGCTTTTTGTACGAGTTCACAGATGGTAATGTCCCGGATGTTCTTTTTTTCGAGTAACTGAAGAGCAGCTTCTCTGATGTATTCTTTTGCGACTTGTTTTCTCATGAGCCAGTTTGCCTCCTTTTGTCTCATATAGGATGAGGACTGTTGTCTGTCATTTCCGATTTTACTAAAATGTGGGAAAAGAGGCAAATGTCTCATTAAAAAAAGGAGAACGGATATGGATTATCAGAATAAAGTATGTGTGGTTACGGGTGCTGCGAGCGGTATCGGGAAGGCTGTCTGTGAACAGTTGATTGCGTTGGGTGCGAAGGTATACGGAATGGACCGTAATACGATGCAGATGGATGGAATGGAAGGATTTGTCGTTACGGATTTGTCCGATAAGAACAGCATCGATGCGGCGTTTGCAACTTTGCCGGAACAAATCGATTGTTTCTTTGGTGTTGCAGGATTGTCGGGTGCGAAGACAAGTTACTGGACGACGTTTACGGTGAATTTCATTGCGAACAAATATATGACGGAAACGTATCTGGAAAAGCGGATGAAACCGGGCAGCAGCATTGCGTATGTTACCAGTTGCGGCGGTTTGATGTGGGAAAAGTGGAGCAAAGAGTATAAGAAGATTATGGATTGTACAACGTGGGATGAGATGGTGGCGTTCATGAAGAAGGTTGCACCGAAGGATGGTGTGGGCATCATGGCGTATACGTTGTCGAAGCGGGCGATGAATTATTATACGACCCTGAAGGCTGTGGATTATGCGTCAAAAGGAATCCGGGTGAATGCGTTGTTACCGGGTTCTACGGATACGGGTATGAAGCAGGAATTTGAGAAGATGGCCGGGGGAGAAGAAGCGTTGCTGAAAGAAAACGGAGCAATCGGAAGACTGGCTACACCGGAAGAGATGGCTGCACCATTGTTATTCTTGAATTCGGATATGGCGCGGTTTGTGTCCGGACTGATGCTGATTGCGGATATGGGACATAACGGGGAGAAGATCTTAGGCAGAAGCAAGAACCAGCTGGATGTACCGGCAGCATTGGGAATCTAT
>JABUSI010000305.1 GCA_021442745.1 Erysipelotrichaceae bacterium
TATTGATGAAATGAAAGGAAAAGACGTGTTTGTGCTGGCAACGGCGAACAGCATCCGTGCACTTCCGCGTTCGTTGTGCAGAGCCGGCAGATTTGACCGGGTCATTAAGATTACTGCGCCACGTGGGGAAGATGCGAAAAAAATCATTGAGTACTATCTGAGCAAGAAAGCGTATGTCAAGGATATCGATATGGATTCCTTAGCACGGATTCTGGACGGCAGTTCCTGTGCACAGCTGGAAACCATTCTGAATGAAGCCGGAATGATTGCCGGATATAAGCACGAAGAAGCCATTACGATGGAACACATCATGGAAGTCTGCCTTCCGATTGTGTATGACGTACCGCCTTGTGAAGAAGTGACGGAAAAAGAAACGTACAATCTTGAGGACGGAAATCATCTGATCAACCAGATTGTGTATCATGAAGCGGGTCATGCGGTTGTCTCCGAACTGTTATGTCCGGACAGTGTGAACTTTGTGTATGTGTTCGACGGAGACTCGGAAGGCGGTTTGACCGATTACTACAACGACGGCAGCAAGATGCCGTTGTATTGGGCAAAAAGCCGGATCCTGAGTGCGCTGGCAGGTGCTGCAGCGGTGGAACAGAAATACGGGGTAGCGGATATGGGATGCAGGGATGACCTCGACACGGCATTCAATTGTGTATGGAATCTGATTGCCGGTAAATCCATTCAAGGATTTCAATTGCACGGATGCAAGGATACGGATTCCGAACATCTGTCATTCGAACAGGAACAGGCCGTATCCAATGAAGTGGAACGGTATTACCGTCAGGCAAAAGAGATTCTGTCTCTGAATAAAGACTTTTACGAAAGTGTTGCGGTCAATCTTGCGAAAAAGAAACTTCTGACTGCCAAAGACATTCAAAACATCAAACAAAGCTGTACCATTGTACCGGCATACATATAACATAATAAAGAATCCCAATCGAACGGTTGGGATTTTTGATTTCAGGAACTTGTATGAAGTATATCCTGTAAAAAGGTGCAACATATGACAATGAAAAAAATGCAAAAAGGTGCAACATATGCATCTTTTATTGTTGCAAAAAGGTGCAATATATGATAGTATAAATCGTGCAAAAAGGTGTAACATATGGTGATGGTATGGAAAGAAAATATCTGAATAATCTAATAGAATGGATGAATGACGAAGACAGGAAACCATTGTTGGTTCTGGGGGCAAGACAAGTCGGGAAGAGTTACCTGATTGAAGATTTGTTCGCAAAGAAGTATTTCAACAACAAGTATTTACGAATCGATTGTTCCGATGATCATGCATTTGTTGATTACGTGGTAAACAACGACAGTCTGCAGAGTGTATTGGATTATATTCAGATTCGCTATGATTTTGTTCCCGATTCCGACCATCTGTTAATCATTGATGAAGCCCAGGAATGTCTGCCGATTATAAAAATGATGAAGCATTTCTGTGAAAAAAGAAG
>JABUSI010000409.1 GCA_021442745.1 Erysipelotrichaceae bacterium
TGGAAATGGCCCGTCTTGCGTATTCCACAACCTCTTCTTTTCCCGCAAAACATTCTTTCATGTTGTAGTAGGTATCGGTTATTGTTGTCGTAATGGTATCGGTTGTATACCTTTTCTGCATATGTCGGGTACATTGCATCATAAAGGATTTCATCTGTTCAAACTGTTCGCGACTGTGATTACGGATAATATATTCCAATGTCACACCGTCTACCGTACCGTTAAACTGCATCAGATGATAGAACCCTTCATACCCGGAAGTATGTTCCGGACGCTGTTGTACCGGCAGCATGGCATCAAACTCTTCCGCTACATGAATCGCATTGACCATCTTATCTTTGGCAGAACCCGGATGAATGCTGTTACCCTGTACGGTTACAACCGCATGGGCAGCATTGAAATTTTCATAATCGATGCAATCGACGGCACCACCATCCACCGTATACGCAAAATCACAATGAAATCCTTTTACGTCAAACAGACTGGCCCCCAGACCGACTTCTTCATCCGGCGTAAATCCCACATGCACATCCCCATGCGGTACTTCCGGATGATTCACCAGATATTCCATCGCAGACAGAATGATTGCCACACCGGCCTTGTCATCCGCACCCAATAACGTGGAACCATCGGTAACAACCATCGTCTTTCCGACATATTGTGCCAGTTCCGGATAGTCTTTCACTGCCGTAACGACTTCACCGTTGACCACAATATCCTTTCCGTCATAGTTGTTCAGAATAACCGGTTTGACGTTATAACCGGAATAATCCGGAGACGTATCCATATGGGCAACAAACCCTACGGCTTTCTTTCCTTCCGTATTTCCTTTCAAAGACGCATACACATATCCGTGTTCATCCATATAAGCATCCTGCAATCCGATTTCTTTCAGATCGTTTACCAGACGTTGTCCCAATACTTTTTGTTTCGCTGTTGTCGGTACCGTTTCCACCGTCGGATCGGACTGTGTATCGTACGTTACGTAATCTAAAAATCTTTCCAATGTGTTCATACTATTCTCCTTCTATTCGTTGTTACACTCTTTTGGCTCATTTGCCGGTTCTTCTTTATATCTCATAGCAGTCGCTGTGTCTGTATAGTGAATGTATCTGCAATTCTGAAACGAATCATACGGCTCACCACAGTAAATCACCGTCATCTTTCCGCAATTCGGTTCACTGCCGCAAAACGATTTCATATTTCTGGAAAACCCGCTGTTCGGAGTCATGGACGATTTGATTTCAAAAGGATACAGCATGCCTTCTTTCTTCAGAATCAGATTGACTTCCACACCCTTTTCCGTTCTTATATAAAACAGATTCGGTTCCTTGTTGTCGTTCAGTCTTGATTTCATGGCCTCAAGAACCACAATGTTTTCAAACAGATTCCCCCGTAACGGGTCTCGGGAAGCCTGACGCGTTGTCTCGATTCCCAGAAGATGAGA
>JABUSI010000143.1 GCA_021442745.1 Erysipelotrichaceae bacterium
TTGGATGAAGAAAGCAGAAAAGAGAAATCACGCTTTGACTTTATCTTTGTGAACAACGGATACAAATACGAGTACGGGTTTGTGATTGACAGTCATAATGTGTATGAAGAGTATCTGTATGAATACAGAAGTCAGAGACCGTCGATGATTTTTGAGAGGGAAAATATCAATCAATACCGGTTTTCCACTGCGACAAAAAAAGAACTTTCAGCCATAGCAGATAAAAACACCGGCAACAAGCTGTTTTTGTCGACGGCAACCATGTGGAATTCGGCGTTCACAAGAAATGCGTACCTGTGGTTTTCTCAATCTGTTGACGTATACGATACTGTTTCTTTGAAGAATGATTTTCCGGCAATGATGAACAACCATTCGGATAAATCCATGAAAACGTTCATAATCCGGATGTTAAAAAATGCAGATATCAATATCTCGGATTTTGAAATCATGAAAAAAGAGGAGGAATCCGGCTTTACATTCGATACGCATCACACAGTAAACGTAAACGGTACAGAGAAAGATTACATACTCCCGCTGTTGAGCGAATCCAACGGAACACTCAATTTCTTATATATGACACCAATGATCAAGAAAACTCTTGAGGAGGGAAGGACAATGATTATTGATGAACTGGATACCGGATTGCATCCGGCATTGGTACGGTATCTGATTGAAGTGTTTCATGACAAAGACAAAAATCCGAACGGAGCACAGCTGCTGTTTAATACGCATGATGTCATACAGTTGGATCTGGGCGTTTTCCGAAGAGATCAGATTTATTTTACGGAAAAAGATAACCGTACCGGTGTATCTGATTTGTATGCGCTGGATGAATATGCACCTCGAAAGACAGAGAATATTCAGAAAGGGTATCTGCAGGGAAGATACGGGGCAATCCCTACCATTGGATTTGAGGGAATGGAATGGTAAAAAGAATCTTCACGAAACAACGGGGACAAATCCGCAGAATCGCAAAAAAGATGATTGTAGTCGGTCTGGAAGGAAAAAACGTAACGGAAACGAACTATCTGAATCACTTTAATACCATCAGCAGGAAATACCACATCACTTTCAGCAAAGGGAATGCGACAGACCCGATGGGAGTGGTGGAGGATACCATAAGAACAATAGGTAACAGCGATTTCGATTGTGCATATGGAGACCGAGCGTATTGTCTGATTGATACGGATTATGGGAAGAACCGTGAAAAGGATTTGAAAGAGGCAATCCAAACGGCAGGACAAAACCGAATTGAGGTGCTACTGACAAATCCTACGTTTGAATTATGGTATTTGCTGCACTTCCGGTATTCGACAAAGAAGTATATGAATAATGACGAAGTCATTTCGGAATTATGTGAATATATTCCGAATTATCAGAAGAAAAGTGATGTGTTTTATCGTCTGGAACCGTATACGTC
>JABUSI010000216.1 GCA_021442745.1 Erysipelotrichaceae bacterium
ACGGATACCGTGAAGGAAGCGTTGATGAATGGTGGTGCCGTTGCGGTATCGTATTATCACAGTGAAGTATTTTTAAAATATATATGGGATCAGGAGGAAATTACGGAAGCTGTCTATAATTCCGCACAACACCACAAAGGATCTACAAACCATGCGGTAACGTTGGTAGGATGGGATGACAATTTCGACAGAAACAAGTTCGATACCAAACCATCCGCAAACGGTGCGTGGTTAATCAAGAATTCCTGGGGTGAAAACTGGGGTAAGGACGGTTACTTCTGGATTTCCTATGAAGATATGAGTCTGATGAGCAGTCTGGCATGCCAGTATACCGTGGTTAAGGCAGACGAAAACGAAAACATTTATCAGTATGACGGAACAATCTCTCCAAGCACGTATCTGAATTCCAACTCCCATACCATATCAGCCGCAAACGTCTATACGGCAACCAGAAATGAAGTTCTTCATTCTGCCGGATTCTTTACGGATGCGGATAATGTGGACTATACAGTGAGTGCGTGTCTGTTGAACGGAAATCCGAGTGATCCGGAAGATGCTACGTTGTGTCTTGAGACAAGCGGTACGGCAGAAGTTCCGGGTTATCATGAAGTGGAACTGAGTTCCCCGATGAATATAGAAAAGGGTCAGGCATTCAGTATTATCGTTACGTTGACTCCGGATGTAAATTCGGATGATCATGCTTACATGTACGTAAACGAGTCCGGTGATTACGGCTGGATTTCCTTTACCAACAAAGTAACGGCGGGTACAAGTTATATCTACAACTTCCTTGGTGAAGGAACGTGGGATGATATCTCAAATATGTGCCGTGCGGAAGCCCGGATCAAAGCCTATACGTATGCGGCACCGGATTATGATTATGCACATATAGATGTTGACCCAAAATTAAACGTCGGGGATATACGCACTTTACATCCTAGTTTTTTACCGGATTTCGGAAATCCGGATAGTATTTACTGGAAATCTTCCGATGAAAACGTCGTGAAGGTAGAAAACGGTACCATTTATGCCTGTGCACCGGGAACGGCATGTATCGGAGTTTGTTCGAAAAAAACCGATGAATGGATTGGATACTGTTTTGTTGAAGTTGTACAACCGATTATGTCTGTGGAATCGTCTGCTGACTACATCGTGGTTCCTACGGGTGGTTCTGTGGAATTGTCCGCATGGGTAATGCCGGAAGATCATACGGAAGGAGCTGGTGACATCTATTGGGAATCGGTGGATGAATATGTCGTAACCGTTGACAGACTGACGACCGGTGGTGCGAATGACATGCAGACGGTAAATTATGTTGCTAACGGTAAGGTAACAATCTATGCAAAATCTGTTGCACGTTCTGGCATCTATAAAGCGATTACCGTATTCAGCGGTACAC
>JABUSI010000381.1 GCA_021442745.1 Erysipelotrichaceae bacterium
TGGATTTCGGTAAGAAAGGTTTTGAAGATACGTGTAACGTATTGAAAGAAAACGGTATCGATTATTTCGGTGTCGGAGAGAACGAAAACAGCATCGATAAATATCGTTCTTTAACTGTTGACGGTAAGAAAGTAGCCGTTTATCTGGTTGCCGAAACACTGTTCAACGAACCGAAAGCGGATTACCCGGGTGCGAACGTATACGATGAGTATCTGGTTTGCAAGGAAATCGAAGCATTGAAAAAAGAACACGATTACGTATTGGTTCTGTATCACGGCGGTATGGAATTCTATTGGTACAATACCGACCGGATTCGCAAGAGATTCCACCGTATGGCTGACAGCGGAGCGGATTTCGTCGTTGCACAGCATACCCATAACATCGGTCTGAAAGAAGACTACAACGGGGCCTGTCTGTTGTACGGACAGGGTAATTTCCTGTTTGGCAATAACGTTACGGAATACAATAAAACAGGCTTGTTACTGGAGTTTACGTTTGAAGACGGTATGAAAATCAAAGAGCACCTGGTTCGTCATGAAGGCGGGAAGGCGTATCTGGATCCGAATCCGGATTGGTCCGAGTTTGAAAAACGCAATCAGGAATATCGGGAAGGCAATGAATTCCGGAAAGAATATTCCGCTTATTGCGAACACATTATGCTGAATTATATCCGTTCCTTCCGGGGAATTAATTTTGTCGACCGGATGGTGAAGAAATTCTGTTCGGATAAGACGTATAAAAAGTTTATTTACCGGCATTATACAAGAAAGCATTTGTTACGAATGTACAGTATCTTAAAGTGCGATGAACATAATGAAATCATGACGACGGCACTGTATGATATGATTCAGAATACGAAGAAGGGGTAGAATCCGTTTCTTGACAAATCCAAAGAAAATGTGTTACAACAAACGCATTGCGAAGAAAGAAGAGATATAGTATGGCAAAAAAGAATAACGGAAGAATGACAAATTCATTGTTGAATTTTGTTACCGGTTATCTGGGACAGTTTCTGATTTCAGGATTGAAATTCGTAACACGTACCGTATTCATCAGTACGCTTGGAAAATCGTATCTGGGAATCAACGGCTTGTTTACGGATATTCTGAAAATGCTGGCATTGACGGAACTGGGTCTGGATACGGCTATGAATTTCCGTTTGTATAAGCCGTTGGCGGAAAAACGGGACAAAGACGTCCGGCTGCTTCTGAAATTTTATCGTCAGGCATACACCGTTATCGGATTTGTGATTCTGGGACTGGGAATTCTGGTGATTCCGTTGCTTCCTGTGTTAATCAAGGACTATGCGTCATTGGAAACATTGGGAATCAATGCGGTTCTGGTATTTGTGCTGCACCTGTTGCAAAGTGTATCGAGTTACTT
>JABUSI010000131.1 GCA_021442745.1 Erysipelotrichaceae bacterium
TAAATCCGATTCAATCCGGCAGTCTCATTCCGCTCATTAATATGAGCAATATATCCCTGCAATTCCTTTTTACACTCATCATCTCCATAACAGATTGCTTTCCGGTAATTTTCTTTTTCATCAAACGGAACTGCACAGTCAGCCAGTTTCTCTTTGTTTCCTGCCTGTAATTCCGCCATCAGTTTTCCAAGATACGCTTCACTGTTTTTCGGTTCGATATCCAGTACCGCATCACAATACGCATCCGCATCATCCCATTTACCGTCTTCCAGAAACATATATGCTCTTTCCAGTAAAGAATCTGCTGTTACACCGGCCGTATTAATGATTCGTTTTGCTGCAACAGCACCGGATGTCCTATCTTTCTTCTCTGCTGACGAATCCTGATCAGTCGCCTTCAGATACAATCCCATCGCAATGATAATTGCACCCGCAGAAATATAAATGGATCGTTCCGCTCTTGCACCGGCAATTCTGCCACCAACCAAAGAAGCTCCGATAATATAATTGTATGCATCCCCACCAACATATTCATCGATGGTAGAAAAAGTCAAACCCATCACTTTTTTTCCATCCATATCTGAATGGGTAGTCAGTGCAGTCCCGGGAACTCTTATAAACAATCCTACGCATATCAACGCTGCTCCGACAATAAACAAAACTTTTTCAATTGTCTTTCTGTCCATATATCCCCCTTTGTATTTTGTCATACAAAGCAAGTATATATATATATATGATGTAAAGATTGTAATCATTATTTGTTACTTTATTTCTATGAAACACAAATCAGGTCAGGATTTCATGTGTTTTATTCATATTATTCAACCATCACTATCAATTTACCTTATTCATCAAATGATCTCATCCGTTTCCCTCCACCATAGAAAAAAGGAGCATGTCTTCCACACTCCCATAACAGTATCCCATTATCCGTTCTCCTTGCAACTGATTTCTTTCACATCCAACCGATACACCAGAACCGCATTCATCATCCCGGAATCAAACTCCCAATCCGCTTTCCCCGTACTCTGCAGCATTATCTGCCCTAACGCATGCTTCTTCGCTTCTTTATCATCAACAGAGGATATCGTACCCGTCCCGATGACACTCTGATACTTCGCCGTATACGCACACGGCAGTTCCGCTTCCACTAACGAATACCCCCTGTCCAGTTCAAAACCAACCGTCGGATTCTTTTTCATCAGTTCCGTTTTTCTTCCTTCCTTAGCACTATGGAACCAGAAAACCATCCGTCCTTCCGTAACTTCAAACCCAAAGTTCAGTGGCACAATATACGGCACTCCCTCATCACAGAATGCCACCCGGCAGCAATGACACCCCCGGATAATCTCGATAATTCGGTTCATATCCGTAACTT
>JABUSI010000408.1 GCA_021442745.1 Erysipelotrichaceae bacterium
GAAACGTATCAGCAGTACTTAAACAGTACGGAAAACGATGCGGTGCATTATAAGGTCAAATTAGAGGCTGTGAAGCTTGTACTCGCAAATATTGAGAATACCTTTGTGACACCGGTATTCAACGGCTCTGCGTCTTTACGGGATGCCTCCGGGCAATTGATTGAGGAAGTCGTGAAATCCAAACGGCGGAACCAGACGGTGGATGACGCGTATTATCAATCCTTATTTGATAAAGTCAAATCCTTATACCGGTTAGATCAGGGACCGACGACCATCGGCGGGAAGAAGGATTTGGGACCGTTGCCGACGGGAGCGAAAGCACTGATCGGCGGATTGGTGACAATATGGATACTATTGGGTGCCGTGTATATTTCCGGTGAAGTGAAACGAAAGAAAAACGTCAGGTAATCGTAAGAATGTGATACCTTGTATATTCCGTAAAATAAGGGTATATTTATAGAGTACGGGTAATCCGTACGGAAAAGAGGGAAAAACATGAAAAAAGTATTAGTAGTTTTGATGTCCTTGCTGATGGTTGTTTCCTTGGCTGCTTGCGGCGGTAATAAGGAAAACGGCGGTAACGAACCGACACCGGATGTTAAGGGCGAAGGCGTAATGACTTACGCAGAATATGCAGAAGCTGCATTAGACACAGAAGTAGTTGTTGAAACCTATGTACAGGCTAAACAAAGCTGGTGGGACAACAAGGCAACGGTTTACACACAAGATCAAGATGGCGCTTATTTCTTGTACAACATGGCATGCTCCGAAGAAGATTATGCTAAGTTGGAAACCGGTACCAAGATTAAAGTTACAGGTTTCAAGTCTGAATGGGCAGGCGAAGTAGAAATCATCGATGCTACGTTCGAAATTGAAGAAGGTAACTATGTAGCACCTGCTACCGATGTAACCGAATTGCTGGGTACAGATGAATTGATCGCTAAGCAGAACCTGTTTGTGACATTCAAGGGTATGACGGTTGAATCCGAAGCTATGTACAAGTGGGATGGTTCCGGTGCAGAAGGTGATGACTTGTATTTCAATGTTTCCTTGAACGGAAATACTTACACATTCACAGTGGAATCTTACCTGTGCGGTGCTGACACGGAAGTTTACCAGGCAGTTAAGGGCTTGAAGGCTGGCGATGTTGTCGACATGGAAGGCTTCTTGTACTGGTATGAAGGTGTAAACCCACATATCACAAGCGTAACGGTTAAGTAAGAACCATAAGGGGAGCGGGAAGCTCCCTTTTTTATTGGAGAAAAACAAAAATAAAACTCCGAGAAAAACCAAAATGAAATTCCGAGAAAAACCAAAATGATATTGTGAAAAGCCAAAACCTATCATATAATTTCCTTGGTGATGGAAATGAAAGA
>JABUSI010000140.1 GCA_021442745.1 Erysipelotrichaceae bacterium
CATGATTGCATGAGGCTTTTGAGAAACAATCCGGACTATCAAAAGAACAGATTCTTGAGGATTGTCTGGATTTTTACGCCTACGACTTCAAAAACGCCAGACAGTTTACTTATGAAAATCCTCTCGCCGTAACAGCTGTTTCCACAGCAAAAACGAAAGCAGGAAAAGTCATTCTGGCCACGAATCCGTTTTTCCCGATGGCAGCACAGATTGTACGTATGGGATATGTCGGTTTGACACCGGATATGTTTGACTATATCAGTTGTTATGAAAAGGACAGATTCTGTAAACCAAATCCGAAATATCTTCTGGATCTGTGCAATATGTACGGACTGGACCCTGAAAAATGCCTTTTAGTCGGCAACGATGTAAAAGAAGATATGTACTGTGCTGCACTGACAAAAATGGATACGTTTCTTGTGACAGATTGTATGATACCTTATGAAGACTATTCCTACACAGGAAAACAAGGAACATTTGCTGATCTGGTTAAGTACCTGGAATCACTGTAGAAAGGATATTTTATGAAAATACTTGTCGGACAATTTAAAACGGAATCCAACGCTAACGTGGATTTACGCAACGATATCACCCGTTATGACATTGCGTTCGGTGATGAGTGCTTACGGAAAAGTAAAGTACGTGACGTAATCGAATCTTACGGTTATGAACCGATACCGGCAATCTATGCGGATACCGGTCCTTCCTATGTAATAAAAAAAGAAACGTTTGACTATATTGAAACCAGCATGCTGAATGCCGTGAAAGCACATCTGCATGAAATCGACGGTATTTATCTGATGCTTCACGGTGCCAGTTACGTCGAAGACATCGGGTCCGGTGATTTTCACATTGTTTCGGAAATCCGTAAGATTACCGGACCGTATCTGCCGATTTTCGTAGCCTGTGATCCGCACGGTAATCTGAGTGAGGAATACTGCCGTAACGTGACATTGATTCGCTGTTTCCGGCAGTCGCCTCATACGGACTCCGACCTGACTAAACGTTACGTTGCCAAACTGTTGTGTGAATTTCTGGCTAATCGTCAGAACATACGTCCCGTTTATCATAAATTACCGTTGATTCTCGGGGGTGAACAATCGGTTTCTACCGATGAACCTGTAAAAAGTATCAATATGTATCTGGACAGGCTGGAAGAAGATCCGCATATTATGTCATGTTCCTGGCATGTCGGGTATTTACGTCATGACTGTTATGAAGCCGGATGCGGTTTAGTCATCATTCCAAGTACGGAACAGGATATTCCGTATTGTGAACAGAAGATAAAAGAACTGGCACAATTCGTGTGGGACAAACGCCATGAATTCCACTACACGGGATTAACCATGCAACCGGACCA
>JABUSI010000161.1 GCA_021442745.1 Erysipelotrichaceae bacterium
TCGGTGACGGCAAACTGGAAGGTGTTCACTTCAAGTCTACCAAGACGGGTGAAGAAACAACCGTTGCGTGTGACGGTGTATTCGAATACATCGGCTTGATGCCGATTACCGATTTTGCGAAGGGCTTAGGTGTTGTCACCGAACGTGGCGGATACATCGAAGTTAACGCAAATATGGAAACAAAAGTACCTGGTATCTATGGTGCCGGTGACTGTATCGTTAAGAACTTGCGTCAGGTTATTACCGCTTGTGCAGATGGTGCGATTGCGGCTAACATGGCTTCCAAGTATGTAAAATAAGAGGAGGAACTGCAATGTTAAAAGAAATTAATTCTGCGGAATTTGCTGAATTGACAAAGACAGGTGTTGTCCTGGTTGACTTCTTCTCAGCAACATGCGGACCATGCAAAATGTTATCCTTTGTATTGGGTGACGTGGAAAAGGCAATGGGCGATCAGGTTTCTATCCTGAAGGTGAACTTTGACGAAAACAAGGATTTGGTGGAAGCAAACGGCGTTAAGGGTTACCCGACATTGATCTTCTTGAAAGACGGTGTTGAAGTAAAACGTATGCAAGGCTTACAACAAAAACCTGCCATTGTAAACCAGCTGCAATCCATGCTATAAAACGATTAGGGGAGGCTGTAGTAGTACGGCTTCCCTTTTTAAAAAAGAAAGGAAGATTTAACATGACAATTGAATACAAGACTCTGGAACATTGGATTCCGAAGCAAGCGGCTGCCGAAAAGGCAATGCTGGAAGAACTGGAAGCAGGAAATTATACGATTGAAAACCCGTTGGTAAAGTATAATGTATACTTCATTAACCCGTTGTCAGCAGTTGTATTGTTTAAGACGGAAGAAAAAGTTCCTGTAACCGTTACGGTTGTCGGTAAGACAAAGTCCACAACGATTACCCATACGTTCCCTGCTGCAACGACACACATTCTGCCAATTGTAGGTTTGTACAACAATTACAACAATACGGTTATTCTGACTCCTTACAGAGGAACTTCCTCTACCATTCACATTGAAGTACCGGATTGTGTACCGGATATCGTATGCCATATGGATACGACACCGGAATATCTGCAGGATGATATCATCTGTGTATTACCGGCTGCCCAGACACCGGCTTCCGGTTTTGACAACAACGGCGACTGCCGCTGGTATATCAATGCGTTGTGCGTATTTGATATGAAGCGTCTGAAAAACGGTAACCTGCTGATGGGTTCTGACCGTTTGCTGAAGATGCCGTACTACATGACCGGTTTGTATGAATTGAGCCCATGCGGTAAGATTTACAAGGAATATCGGATCCCTGGCGGATATCACCATGACCAGGTCGAAATGGAAGACGG
>JABUSI010000247.1 GCA_021442745.1 Erysipelotrichaceae bacterium
ATTCTGACGGACGGGGAAGAAATTTCCAGCGTAACGACGGTACAGCCGGTGCAGGAAGTTGTCCGGATCGGTACCGGCGGATACGGTGACGATTTCTATTACGAAGGCGGAACGGGTTCGTTCCAGTGGCCGGCAAAACACCACAAAGTCATCTGCGGATGGTTGTGTTATACCGGACACTATGCCATCGATATCGTTGACCGGTATAAGACGTACAGTACGTGCTATGCGGCTGACTCCGGTAAGTGTATCGACAACTCCTACGACAGCATCGGCGGTTATCACATTACCATCAGCCATGGTGATAACGTATATACGTACTACGGACATTTCCGTCAGAAGAGCGCGATTAAAGTCGGCGAATATGTGGAAAAAGGACAGGCTATCGGCAGAATCGGTATGACCGGTTATGCGACGTGTCCGCATATCCACTTTGAAATCTGGGTCGAAGGACGACCGTGGACCGCGGCGGCACACCGGATCAATCCTTGTACCCAGCTGGGCTGCTAGTATGAAATTTACCATTCTTGCGAGCGGGTCCAAAGGAAACTGTACGGTGATTCAGACGTCAGAGAGTCTGTTGACGGTGGATTGCGGTGCAACCAAACGATTGATAAAACAGGGGTTCCTCTCTTTAGGAGCGGAACCCTCTATGTGTGACGGGTTGTTTCTGACCCATTCGCATATCGATCACATCAAAAGCGTCCGGTTGTTTAAGGGAGTGAAGACGTACGCAACGTTTGACGTTCTGGACCGTCATGCGGATGTCGAAATCGTTCCGTATGAACCGATTCATCTGAAAGACGTAACGATTACCCCGCTGGCTTTGTCTCATGACAGCCCGGATACCGTCGGTTATGTGTTTGAGGCAGACGGAGAAAAACTGGTGATGGTTACCGATACGGGATATGTCAGCACCACCAACCGGGCATACATCCGCAATGCCGACTATTATATCTTTGAATCCAATCATGACGTGGATATGCTGATGAAAACGAATCGTCCGATGCATCTGAAGTACCGGATCCTGGGCGATAACGGCCATTTGTGCAACGAAGACTGCGCTTCCGTTTTGTGTGACGTCATCGGAGACAAGACCAAGCAGATCTTTCTGGCGCATCTTTCAGAGGAAGCAAATACCCGTGAACTGGCATATCGTGCACTAACCAAAGAGATGGGAAGACGGAATCTGCCAATGCATCACTTGCGAATCGAGGCTCTGGCACAATTTGAGACGGTACACGGAGGAAATCATGATTAAACTGGTTGCGGTAGGGAAAATCAAGGAAAAAGCGCTGCAGTCCTTAATTCAGGAATACAGCAAGCGTCTGGGTCCGTATGATAAGTTAAC
>JABUSI010000398.1 GCA_021442745.1 Erysipelotrichaceae bacterium
TACGGCCTGACAAATCAATCTGTTTGTAGCATGTTTCAAACCAATCCGTATGATAACTAAAAAAATGGACAATCAGTCCATTTTTTATTTTGTGTTGAATTCCGTAAGAATCAGATCAGGGTTCCGGTCAAGCGCTCCCTTGATATTCCATTGATTATCAAAAAGAATCAGATAATTGCCTTTGAAATCCTGTAACAGTTTGGAATCGAGAGACAGTTTCAGCTTATCCGGATCGATGTCGTCATTTTGTATCCATCGTAACAATTGATATGAGAGTGGTTCCTGAATGATTTCTACGTTATATTCGGTTTTCAGACGATGTTCAAGTACTTCAAACTGCAATACGCCGACTACCCCTACGTATACGCGTTCGACGCCGGTTAACGGTTCCTGATAAATCTGGATAGCCCCTTCCTGTGCAATCTGGGTAACCCCTTTGACAAACTGCTTCCGTTTTAAGGTATCTTTCTGACGTACCAGCGCAAAATGTTCCGGAGCGAACGTCGGAATACCGTCAAACGTAATATCACTGCCTTTGGCGCATACGGTATCTCCGATGGAGAAAATACCGGGATCGAATACACCGATGATATCTCCTGCGTATGCTTCGTCAATAATCTCCCTGTCCTGTGCCATCATTTGTTGCGGCTGGGACAATTTCATGGTTTTTCCGCGTTGTACATGCAGAACTTCCATTTCTTTATCAAATTTACCGCTGACAATCCGCATAAAAGCAATCCGGTCACGGTGAGCTTTGTTCATATTTGCCTGGATTTTAAATACGAAAGCTGAGAACGGTTCGGTTAACGGATCAATCGTCTTTTCCTGTGCTGTCCGTGCTAACGGTGTCGGCGTCATTTCCAGAAAGTTGGTTAGAAACGGTTCAACTCCGAAATTGGTTAATGCGGAGCCGAAGAATACCGGTGTCAGTTGCCCCTGATGAACGGCATTGATATCGAATTCATAACTGGCACCATCCAGTAATTCGATGTCTTCGACCAACTGCTGCCGCAGTTCATCGGTAATCAGTTCGTTCAGTTTATCGGTTTCATCCAGAGTAACTTCATATTTTTCGGCAATTTCTTTTCCCCGTCCGCTGTTATCAAATGCAAGAATATGCTGACTGGTACGATCATATACACCTTTGAAGCGGTCTCCTGAGCCGATTGGCCAGTTAATCGGATACGTACCTATTCCGAATTCGTTTTCCAGTTCCTCCATCAGATCAAACGGATTTTTCGCTTCACGGTCCATCTTGTTGATGAATGTAAAGATCGGAATGTGCCGCATGGCACATACTTTAAACAGTTTTCTTGTCTGCGGTTCGATACCGCGGCTTCCGTC
>JABUSI010000362.1 GCA_021442745.1 Erysipelotrichaceae bacterium
TGAGTATTGTTCCAAACTCTGTTGGTAGGCACCCCCTTTGCCAAAAAAGTTGGTGAACCGAAACCTTTTCCAATCGTGTTGGTAGGCTTTGCCAGGTCAGTTGGTGACCTTTGCCGGTTGTGTTGGTAAGTATGTCGCTACCCGGTCTGAAATGCAGTCATCGCGTTTGCGGCATTGCTGAACGCAAAAATGCTGAGTATGGAATGAAGTCAAGAGCGTCAGTTCATTTTACTCTTGACTTCGTGACCATAATCGGCTAACCTTGAGGTCCAATCCGCATTTCACAAAAGTTATACTTCAACTGGCAATCATCAGACCCTTCAATAATGAAAAGAATCTCCCTCCCCGTTAAAATGGTAGTGTCCAAATACCAACAAACGAAAGGAGGGAGATTTTGTCTCTCAATGATTTTATCACAGTAGTTCTAAACATAGAACACAACAAATTAGAGTCTGTAAATTCCGTTACAGAGTCCGATGGATCCGTAGTTTTTTATGTCAAGCTACGAACCGAAATCGTCGCATGTCCTACATGTTCCGGCAAAACAATCTCATACGGATATGTCAAGAAAACGGTAAACCATTCTGTTTTCCAGCACCGTAGGTGTACCGTTATACTAAAGCAGAAGCGATTCCACTGTAAACAATGTGGCCTAACTTTTATCACAGACAATCCTTTATCCGGAACCAGTGACAGGATTTCGTACGAAACCATATTAAACGTTTTGAAGGATCTGAAATCACCTTATACCACCTATTCCATAGTAGCCGACAGAAACCATATCGGAATCTCCAGTGTATTACGGATATTCGATGAACATGTATCAATCAAAAGAAAACCTCTTTGCGAAGTGTTGTCTATCGATGAACACTATTTCCCGCAATCCACGTACAAATCCTCATACTGCTGCATATTCATGGATTTCAAAACAGGAATCATTCTTGACGTCTTACCGGACAGGAAAAAGGAGTATATCGGATCATATCTCTCAAAAATCAAGGCGAAAACGTATGATAGTGAAACACGTCTCAGCGAATTGGATAACGTGAAGTATATATCCATTGACATGTATGAGCCTTACCGGGAAATCGCAAAAACTTACTTTCCCCATGCCATCGTATGTGCTGATGCCTTTCATGTCATCGAACATTTGAATGACCGTTTCAGAGTTGTGCGGCTTCGAATAAAAAAGACAACGGAAGATGATAAAGTAAGATACGTTCTTTCGACGTTCAAGTTTATCTTTGGTCACAGGCAGAACCTTGATAACGAAGGTAAGTACAACAAAAAATTCGTAAGAGTAATGACCTATCGTGATTTGATGAATTATGTATTTCAACAGT
>JABUSI010000108.1 GCA_021442745.1 Erysipelotrichaceae bacterium
GATTGGTATGCAAAGGTTTCCGGTGCATTGGCCGGATTCTTCGTTACGGTCAACTGTTGTGTGTCACCCGGATGGAACGTCATACTTTGCGGACTTACCGTAAAGTCAGTCAATGCGATGTTTCGAACCGTAACCGAACACGTTCTGGTCGCATTACCGATGACACTATGAACCGTAATGGTCGCATTGCCGACACCGACCGCACTTACTAAACCGGTACTGCTTACCGTCGCAACGGAAGGATCAGATGACTGGAACTCAAAAGTATCCTGTGCATCCAACGGATCCGGTGTCACTGTCAATAGTTGCGTACCTCCTAAAACCATCGTTACGCTTTCCGGACTGACGGTAAACTCACGCACGCCGACCGGTGTTTCCGTTACCGTAACCGTAATGGAATTGGTATAACCGCCATCCGCAATCGCTGTGATTTCACAAACACCTTCTCCAACCGCTGTAACAACACCATCATTAGTAACGGTTGCCACCAACGGATTGCTGCTGCTAAGAGAATACGTATCCAATGCTCCCGAAGGAGTCACCGTTAACGGCAATGTCCGTGTATCCCCAATCACAAGATACAGATTCGAACCCAGTTCAATGGTTGAGATTAACTTTGCCGGAACGGCCATACCTTTGATACGGTAGGTCTCATTCTTCGTATATCTGTCATCCCATTTGCTTCCAGTCCAGAGAAAGGATTGATGCTGATTTGTTGTCGGCTGGGAATCAAACCACCCCGGATATGTATATGCATGATCAAATACAGGTTGTATCCCAACACCACTTGGAGCTGTGAATGTCAACACAATGGAGAATCTTGTACCTTCTTCCATCCACTTCGTATCTGTCGTGTAGGTAAGAGGAACGGTATAGTAACCGGCATAATCACAATCACCACCGGCAGTAGCGTACAGAGTTCCGCTGGTTGGCTGATCTTCTGATATTCCCGCATATACCGATATGGAATAGGAATAATTCGCACTTCTGCTGAAGAATCCGACTTCCTTCAATTGTTCGCTTCGTGCCGTGGTGTATACGTTCGCTGTTGTTACACTTCCTGTATATGTATAGTATGCGTCCATCAATCCGCCGTCATACTGATATATGTTTTCATTCTCAACTGCTGAAACAATTTCATAAGCTGTCGCTTTTTCATTCAAAGAAACATCCTCATAGGAAATCCAGAAATATCCGTTGTTCCGGGAAAAAGAACCCCAGGAATTCCGAATTAGCCATGCACCATCCGTGCTCGGCTGTCTTCCTTCTTTGAAATTAGTACGCGAAAAACTATCATCCCAACCCACACACGTAACGGCATG
>JABUSI010000162.1 GCA_021442745.1 Erysipelotrichaceae bacterium
TGTGTTTACATAACTCAAAAGCATCATCGGATCTTTTGGAATCATGTCATTTGCCTCCTCCTGTCATAAATTCAATTCTCGCTTCCCCGGATACCGTGTAAACCTCAACTTCTCTTGTCGAATCCTTACGGTCCCTGATTTCTTCGGAGTATTTCGTGATCACCCTGGTATAATACCGGTCCGGTTCATCCAGAATACCGACTTTCAGATTACCGCATGTGGAATGAATCAGTATATGTTTCGCATCTGTCCCTCTGACTTCGGCATTACCGGTTACGGATTCGATTTCCAGAAACGGAATGTCTCCGTAATACACATTCGTTAATCCGGAAGTTGTTTTAATTACCAGTTCATTGATAGTACAGTCATTTACTTTAATGTCACCGGATACCGTTTTCACTTCAAGATAGTCGGCAATAAAGCGTCGTACCAGAACGTTACCGGAAATGGTATGAATTTCCACATCGTTCTTTTTTCCGATCGGCAGACAAATCCGTACCTCTTCATTCCGTGCATCTTTATTCCGCTGATGAATCCGTAATTCATCACTTTCGAGTTCCACCACGAAAATATCATGATTAAAGTCAAAACGAAAACCGTTTTCACTCTCTTCCAGTATGATATCCGCATTCATAGTACTGATTTCTATAAAATCAAAATACTTATCTTCGCAATCATCATCCAGATATCTTCCCGATTGTAAAACGTCCATCGGTTGCACCATAAAGTACCCTCTTCTATGACATAAGTATACCACAAATAAAACCTGCTTACGCAGGTTCTACTCGTTTAACCACAATAAGATATACGTTTCAAATATCACATCGAGATTCGTCGCAAACTCCGAATAATATCTCGGGAAACTGTTTCGACCGTCCGCTGTAATTTCACTGCCGTCATCATACACGATAACCAAAGAGAACGAATCATCGGTATCTCCTTCTGTCTGCTCATTAAATCCGTTCCATTTCTCCACTTTACTGGCATCGATTGCGTTCTGAATATAATCCCACGTTTCATTGGTCAGATACATTACACACTCGCCTCTGTCTTCATAAATATCCGATGCAAACCGGAACAAGGAGGAATCTTCTTCCCGTTCCAACGTATAGTAATACGTGCTTTCCGATGTTCTGGAAACATAGGAAAGACTGATCAGATGTTTTTCTTTCGGCTGGTTGCAAGCTGTCAGAAGAACCAACGATAACAGAATACTAATTTTTCTCAAATTCATCGGCAACTTTCCTTAACAATTCACGGATTGACAAATGCTGCGGACAGATATTCTCACATTTTCCGCATCTGATACAATC
>JABUSI010000323.1 GCA_021442745.1 Erysipelotrichaceae bacterium
GTAACTTTTTCCATAATATCTCTTGTGGCAGAAGAATAGATATCCAATAACATATTGTGCCATAAGACGATCGAAAACGGATTGTAATTGTCATTTTCATATTTCCCATATCTTTGGAAATCCACAAACAATCGATTCGCTAAATCGATATATGACGTTTCAAATTTCCATCCGTTTTTCGAAGAAACATATCTCCAAACACCATTTTCTTTTTTCTGAAAATAGTAATATCCCTCAGTATTCTGCAACATCCTCCACATTTCATTTTTTGATGTCGTAATTACCGTATCTTCCATAGTTAAAATCCCCCTATTGTTTATTATAAGTTTAACAATACAAATGGTCAAAAAATGGTACATTTTTGCGGGTTTGTGGTATAGAAACCGTACAGTAATTCCGATACAATAAAAATGTGTAATCTTACTTACCACATGACAAAAAAGGAGTATATAACCATGGAACACAACAATGAACTATATATCGCATTATCCTCAAGAATCTCTGACTACCTGAACTCCATTCAGGTGGAGCCCATCACTCTGGAAGATATCCCTGACGAAAGAAGATTTATTGATGAACTCATTCAATCCCATACCACACGTCCTGATTATATATCTTTTAAAGAACGTTCAAAGGAATCCTATATAGCCACCTGTGCATATCACGCTTTTGGCTTAGGATTCTATCTGTTTTACACGATGATGGAAACAGACGATCCTTATGAATTCACTCCGGAACAAATTACCCTTTTCGAACAAGCCGTCCAGTCCGATCCATTCAAAACGATGATGGCACAACTTGATATTCATCCGGAATCCTTTTTGAAAGAAATGCTGGATCGACTCATGAGTTTTTCCATATGTTCCTACCTAAAATTGACAAACTCACCGACTTCAGAAGAAAACATCAGAATCCTGATGTTTACACTCTATGAACTTGGTGAAACATTACATGATCTACCGGATTATTACAATCCCGAATTCGTAAGGCATTAAAATCTGTGTTATTAAAAACGGATGTCAGTTTTGACATCCGTTTCTATGAAATCACATAAGGAGATTACCTTGCGCTGTGTTTACTGTGTTGTATTACTGTACTATCTCAAATTCTTTTCTATTTCGCCATCTCACATGCCAGAAATCTCGCAAACGTAAAGAACGGATCATTTTTCTTTATAGATATATCATACTTATCCAGTATTTCCCTACAATCATCTTCCGTCATGGAAACAAGGAGTGTTAACTCAAACTTTGCCCGAGAAGATCCGACATAAAACATCTTCTCATTATCAAACAAGGAATCCTTATCCACAC
>JABUSI010000380.1 GCA_021442745.1 Erysipelotrichaceae bacterium
GCCATATCCGTTAACACATCCAGATCATCCATCATCGTTCTTGCCAGGGCAATTTCACACAGCATACCCAGATTCGTTCCGGCAACTATTCGAACGTTTCCCTTTGGCAAAAACAGTTCTACCGCCGTTTTAAACGGACTTCCGCCGGTTAAATCGGAAAATACGATAACACCTTCGCAATCCGATAACTTCTCGTATGCCTTCTCTAAATCGCTTCGTAACAGATCCACATTATTGCCATCAAAATCCACGGCCTCCAGATGTTTCTGTTCACCGGCAATCAACTTTACGGAACTGAACAAACCGGTCCCGAAATGACCATGTCCGGTCACAATCATTCCTATCATATTATATTCCTCCTGTTATTTGATTCTATTATAGTACGATTACCATTAAAATGAAATCTTTTACCGCTTGTTGTATAATGGGTAAGAGGGTTTTCTATGTTAGTGAACATTACCGCAGGCGAACAACTGAATACACTTTTGGATGACCACGTTCAGCAATGGGTTCCGTTTAACGAAGCCATGATTACCGGAACATACACGGAAGAATTGTTTTCGGAAACATTCTGCATCCAACGGGCAGATACCCATCAAGTATCCGTGGAAGAATACAAAACGAAACTTCAGGGTTTCCTGAACGTACTGCATTCGATTGACCGGTATGACACCATCGTATTATGGTTTGGCAACGAACCGTTCTGCGCAAAAAATACCGAAGTCGTCATCCAAACCCTTAAAAATTATCAGTTCCGGGGAAAACTGATTCTGAATACTGTCGATGAAATAACAGGAATCATACAATCCACCCGGCAGATTCCATAAGGAGACCAGCTATGAAAAACTATCAGATTATCTTAATCGTCTTTGTGGCGGCATCCGTTGTGATGGTTACCGTCGTTCCGATGTTACGGAAGAAAATTTACAATTCCTTACTGGTACTGCTCAGAAACAAGGACTTCCCGAAGCTTTACGAGATGCTGGACAAGCCGACAACGGTTTTCCTGTTACCGAAAGCCCAGTCGTTATACATCCGTTTGCAAGGTGCCTTAGCGGAAAAGAGCGACCAGGTGGATGCCATCCTGGATGCCCTGATTCCTCTGGTAAAAGATACAAAGGCAAAAAACGAACTGATTATGCGGGGATTCAACTATTACGTTGACAAAGAAGATAAAGAAACCGCAAAGAAATATCTGGATCTGGTAAACGGTACTTCCAATGACAACATGAAAAAGGAAGCGAACCGTGTCTATCATATTTATATCGACAAATCGGACGAAGACCTGGAAGATTTACTGAAAGA
>JABUSI010000269.1 GCA_021442745.1 Erysipelotrichaceae bacterium
CGGAATGGTCACCTGTATTGTCTGATAAAAAGCCAACTATACAAAAAACCCGGCCTTCACCGGGTTTTCATTCCACTGGCGCGCCTAACAGGATTCGAACCTGCGACCCTTGGAATCGGAGTCCAATACTCTATCCAACTGAGCTATAGGCGCATATTTGCATACAGTATATTATCAAAAACATGTCCGCTTGTCAAAGAATGTAAGGCTTATCAAAGAATATATTTTATGATATATTGTAAACGTTTGGAAAGAAGTGTGATGGAATTGAAATCATTGAAATTATTACTACGCCGGATCCGTCATATCAACGTCAGCCGGATGTTTGACATGATTGAGCGGGTTCACAAGGAATCCGGGAAATTACGCATTGTCATCCTGATTGATATGATTGTCTGTGCCTTTACGTATAATGTCGGTTATCTGGATTATTATGTATTCGGTTTTGTGTTCTGCAACAAGGAAGAACGGAAAACCTTCATGACCATGCCCATCAACAACAATCTGTTCAAAACGTTAAACGACCCGGTGATGCGCGATAAATTTGACGATAAGCTGGAATTCAACCGGATCTTCGACAAGTATCTCGGAAGAGACTGGCTGGATTTGCGCACTGCTTCCAAAGAAGACTTTATGAATTTCTGCAAGAAACACGACGTGCTGTTTGTCAAACCGGTGGACGCCTTTTCCGGCAAAGGCATCGAAAAGATTTCCCTGGATGGAAAGAATCCGGAAGAAGTCTATCAATCCTTACTGGAACACAAACAATACGTTGTCGAAGAATGTCTGAAACAACACCCGAAAATGAACGAAATGAATCCGACGTCCATCAATACGTTACGGATTACGAGCTTACGCAAAGGCGATACCGTTCATATCATGTATATCTTACTGCGTACCAGCGACGGTACGAAATTCATCGACAACATCGGTTCCGGCGGGTTCTATGCCCCGGTCGGCTTTGACGGTATCATTTATAAACCGGGATTTACCGAACAGGACGGCGTGCACGAACGGCATCCTTACACGAATACACCATTCGTCGGCTTTGAAGTACCGATGGTCAAGGAAGCCATGGAACTGGTAAAAACCGCCGCTTCCCTGACACCTTCCCTACGCTATTGCGGATGGGACGTTGCCATCTGCGAACACGGTCCGGTTCTGATTGAAGGAAACCCGATGCCGGGATACGATATCCCGCAGAACCATTTCCATCTGATTGGAAAAACCGGCAGATTACCGCAATTCAAAGAAATCCTGCAGGAAGAAATATAGGAGTCGTAATTACGACTC
>JABUSI010000333.1 GCA_021442745.1 Erysipelotrichaceae bacterium
TCGGACAACACGAATTCTTTGACATCGACAAACCATGGGATCTCTATGAACTGAATCTGCACGTACTGAAACAGACTTTTGCCGGAATTTCCGGCAATACGCTTTCCCCTGATTCCTGTATTGACCCTACTGCCGTCATCGAAGGAAAACTCATCATGGGAAACCACACGAAAATCGGACGCAACGTCATCATCCGCGGAAATGTTATCTTAGATGACTACAGCATCATCGACAACGGTTCCATCCTATTGGGTGATACCTATGTCGGTAAGAATTCCAGGATCACAGACTATGCCCAGGTTTTCGAAAACACCATCATCGGCAACGACTGTATCCTCGGCCACTGCGTTGAATTTTTGGGCGGACTCATCATGGATAAAGTCTATTTATACCACCATGGCGAACTCTACGGCATCTTCGGCAATAACGTTGACGTCGGTGCCGGAACCAACACCGGAACCTTACGCTTCGACGACCAGCTCACAACCCAGAAAGTAAACGGCAGACGGCAACAGCCGAAAGACTGTTTCAACATGGTATGCATCGGTGACTACACAAGATTAGGTGTTTCCGTTACCCTGCAACCCGGCATGAAAGTCGGTGCCAACTGCGCCATCGGTGCCGGTATCGTCATATCGAAAGATATTCCTCACAACACCCGATTATTACTCAAACAGGAATACATCACTACCCCATGGGGGCCCGACCGTTACGGATGGTAAACAAACAGAAGCCGGAAGTTTCACTCCCGGCCTTTTTTTCATCCCGAAACAATTCAGCTGGCGTTTTGTTCAATGCCTGAAGGCACCCACTGCTTTTGCAAACCAATCCAAAAACAACTTAGGTGCCGCTCTTGCTGCCTTAAGTTTCAGATTCTTCATAACCTCCTGACGTTTCTTTGTAAACCTCTTTACATAAATCTGACAGAAACGTTGATTAAATCATATTCAAGAAATATATGCACGCTTTCAGAGACCAAAACTATTTCAGCTGATGTCAGAGCAACTACCGGAATTTCAGACTCATCTTTCTATGATTATTTATCAGTTCTTGAAAAACTGTATATTATTGAAGAGGTAGAGGCATGGTACCCTGCAATACGTTCAAAAACTGCTATCCGGCAGGTAATAAACGCAATTTGATTGATCTTTCCATTGCTGTAGCAGCGCTTGGCCTTAGTCCATAATATTTTAACGAAGATTTTAAAACTCCGGGATTCCTTTTCAAATCACTCTGTATACGGGATTTGAAAATCTATTCATCGGCCCAAAATGGTCGTGTAT
>JABUSI010000073.1 GCA_021442745.1 Erysipelotrichaceae bacterium
GTGCTACTCTGGGCGGAGAAGACAAAAATGAAGAAGTTGCACAGTTTGCGACAAATCTTTGCAGCGCACCTTTTTATGCGGAAGATATCATCAGAGCGCATCGGATTCGCTTAACGCGAGATGAAGAGAACGGAATCCAATTAAGTGCACAAGATTATTTGGAGTTGAATGATATTGTGGATTCGGGATATTCCGACGACAGACTATTGGAAATGATTGTGAATTATACAAAAGTATCCATTAAGGCAGCGGATTACAGCGAATATTTGTTTGATTATCTTCTGAGAGATGAAACGTTCTGGAAAATCAAGAGATATTTGTCTGCACCAAGGACGGTTGAAGAATTATGCAAAGCCATTAACTGGTCTGAAAAAGAAATATCTGCCTTTGTAAATGTTGCGTCTAAGGCTGTGAAGAATAGGAAGAAATTGTTTGATTCCCGGTATCATATGTTTATTCGGGCAACAGACGGAGTCTTTGTAACGCTAGGTGACCAAAAGAGATTGTCCCTGACCAGAAAAACACGCGAGTTTATCAATGGAAAAGAATATAAGTATTTTGAAATTGCTACCTGTACGCAGTGTCACTCCATTTATCTTTTAGGTCAGATTGAAACGGGTGATGACGGAGAGGATCATCTTGTTCAGAAAGCAACAATCGGTGGTGAAAATATCCCTGTTGCGTTTTTGATTGGTAATAAGGTAAACGATGATGACGAAGATGCAAAACTGGAAGACCATAAACTGACAGTTAAAGAATACGAATTGTGCCCTCATTGCGGATTCATCCGGGAAGCAAACCTGGTTCACAAGAAACAATGTCAGCACGATGCCTCTTCTTATATCAAGTTGATTCGTGTAGCACAGAGTGAAAAATCCGGAAGAGTAACCAAGTGTATTAAATGTGAAGGAACAAATAATATGGGAATCTTGCGTTCCTTCTTCTCCGGTCAGGAAGCTTCAACAAGTGTAATCGGTACGGCATTGTTTGAGGAATTACCGAGCAAAGAAATACGAATTACGTCAGAAGTACCATCTGATGACGGATTTGGGTTTGATGACGGATTCGGTATGCCGATTGAGCAGGTAACAACCGTTGCGAAAGCAAAACAGTTTATTGCGTTCTCTGACAACCGTCAGGCAGCGGCATTCTTTGCGACCTATTTCTATGAAACGTATCGGGGATTCCTGTACAGCCGCGTGGTGTATGACAACGTGAAAAAACTTCCGGAAGAAGGAAAACCACTGGCAAACTTTGTGAAAGATATGTCAGCGGATTTT
>JABUSI010000116.1 GCA_021442745.1 Erysipelotrichaceae bacterium
GAAATCGACGGCATTCACATCGACGATTATTTCTATCCGTCGGGTCTGAAAGAGAGTGCCGACAAGGTTACCTATGAGGAATATCTGGTAAAGAATCCGGATACCGAATTGTCCGACTACCGTCGGGCGATGTGCGATGCCGTCGTTTCCCGCATGTATGCGGTGATTAAGGAAGCCGACTACAACGATATTTTTTCCATCAGTCCGAGTGCGAACATTCAGACAAACTATGACAGTTATTATGCGGATGTTGTCAAGTGGGCAAGTACGGAAGGGTATTGTGACGTGATGATTCCGCAGGTATATTTCGGATTTGAAAATGCGACCATGCCGTTTGAAGAAGTGGTTGATGAATGGGATGCGATTGAAGAGAAGAAAGTACGGATCCTGTACGGTCTGGCTGCCTATAAGGTCGGTACGGAGGATACGTATGCCGGAAGCGGTAAATACGAATGGGTGGAAAACGATAACGTATTGAGCCGGCAGATTGAATATATTATGTCCAAGAAGAGTTACCGGGGATTTGCGTTGTATCGCTATTGTTCCCTGTTTTTCCCGCAGAAAGCCGTGCGTTCCCAGATGAAACTGGAACTCACGAAAGTTATTGATATGCTGAAGTCAGCGAAATCGTAGGAGGTTTTGTATGAAAGTCGTATTAGAGAATCTGACGAAACGATTCCCGTCAAGAAATAAGAATTCCAAGGAAGAAGTGGTTGCGGTCGATCATTTTAACATTGAGATTCCGGATGGAAAACTGGTAGGGTTACTGGGTCCTTCCGGATGCGGAAAAAGTACGATGCTGTATATGATCAGCGGATTGCAGGATCCGACGGAAGGCAGTATTTTCTTCGGGGAAGAAGACGTAACCCGTACGGCTCCGGAACACCGGGGAGTGGGGCTGGTATTCCAGAACTATGCGTTGTATCCGCATATGACGGTGGAACAGAACATTGCCTTCCCTTTGAAGAATTTAAAAGGGGAGCAGAAGGTTTCCAAAGAAGTGATGCATGAAAAGGCATTGGAAGCGGCAAAACTGGTACAGATTGATCAGTTGATGGAACGGAAACCGAGCGAGTTGTCCGGTGGTCAGCAGCAACGGGTAGCCATTGCCAGAGCGTTGATTAAGATGCCGAAGGTCTTGCTGCTGGATGAACCGCTGAGTAATCTGGATGCCCGTCTGCGGTTGCAGACCAGAGAGGAAATCCGGCGGATTCAGAAAGAAACGCAGATTACAACCATTTTCGTTACGCACGATCAGGATGAAGCGATGAGCATTTC
>JABUSI010000186.1 GCA_021442745.1 Erysipelotrichaceae bacterium
TACAATGTACCCCCTTGGATACTTCAAGTATATAATAGTCACAAAAGGTTATCAACTTTCGCTGATAACCTTTTTTTGTGACTTATTTATTCTTTTGGTAACGGTTCCATTTCCGGATCCAGTTCGTATGGAACATCGAACTGCGGATCGTCAGGATTTCCGCTGTAGTTTCCTACATATTCATCATAGAATGTATAACTGATGACATCCAACGGTAAATTACGCATCCATACGGTTACCGTACCGGTACTGCTCAGTTTACCAACCGTGAATTCGCCCAGATATCCCTCGAACAATGTCCACAGAATGAAGTATCCTGTGTTACGGATATTCGGTGTGCTTCTCTTGTCGTATGTGAACGTGAACTTGAAATCTCCCAGCCATGCGTCCTTATCGACGTTGTATGCCTTGACGCTTGCCTTGGTAACACGGATATATCCGCCGTTTTCAAAGTAAATCTTTTTCGGCCACTTGCCGGAGCCTTCGTAATCCAATACCTTGTAAGATACTTTCTTACTTGCACTCCATGGAGTATACGTCACCTTACCGTCCTTGACTACGTAAGCACGTACACGATAGTAGTAGGTGGAACCCGGTTTGAACGTACGGTCGATGACGCAAGGATTACCATGCATCGTATATTGGCTTGGTCCTGTATACATTGTCTTGTAACTTCCGTCGGAAGTCTTCCGTTGCAACTGATATCCGATTTCTTCCGCATCCTCATCATATAACGGTGAAACTTCTACCAGACTCAACGTATAGTAGTAACGGGTGGATCTGACAACCTTCATCGCCGTCTTCGCCGTTACGGAAGAACTGTAGGAACTTTCCGTAAAGCCACACAATTCCTCATCGTAATATACGTTACCGAATGCCTTCACCTTGTACTTGTATTCCTTACCGAATTCGCAGTTGTAGTCGGTAAACGCATAAACGTTTTCATCATCGGTATCAATTAATTCGCCAAGGATTGACATGGAATCCGGTGCCGTCCAGTCATATACTTCATAACCGTCACTGCCGTTATCCAGATACCAGCCGATCAATTCGTATCCTGATCCGCTGTCCCTGTAAATGCTGTACATGCTTGCACCGGTCGACTTCTTCCATGACAGCTTCAGGGAAGTTGTAGACGCAACCGTTGCTTTCAGATCCGTCGGTGCTGACGGGTTCGCAAATCCGGCAGTCGGTTCAACAAAGGAAGAGTAAATCTTCTTGCCGCTTACCGTACGATATGCACGTACTTTATAGAAGTAAACTTTATTGGCCGTCAA
>JABUSI010000304.1 GCA_021442745.1 Erysipelotrichaceae bacterium
AAACAAGGATGTTTTTTCTTCTGTGCCGTTATCCGTTCATTTATGATAGAATAAGTATAGAAATTATTGAAAGGAAACATAATATGACAGAATTTAATGGAACACCTCATAATAGCGCCAAATACGGCGAAATCGCTAAAACCGTTTTAATGCCGGGAGATCCGTTGCGTGCTAAATTCGTAGCCGAAAACTTCCTGGAAGATGCTGTGGAATTCAACCACGTCAGAGGAATGTTAGGTTATACGGGAACGTATAAGGGACATCGTATTTCCGTAATGGGATCCGGTATGGGTATGCCTTCCATGGGTATTTACTCCTTCGAATTATTCCAGTTCTACGGAGTCGAAAATATCATCCGTTTCGGTACAGCCGGCGGTATGTCCAAGAAACTGGAATTGTTTGACGTTGTCGTAGTCGAAGGTTCTTACAGTGAATCCACCTACGCAAAATGTGCATTCGGTTACGAAGAAGACATGCAGCTGCCATCCAAGGAAATTACGGATGCATTGGAAGAAACTGCTAAGAAGCTTGGCAAGAAGTATCAGAGAGGATACATTTCCAGCGGTGACGTATTCTATTCCTTTACCGAACCAAAGGATATCGATTATGAAATCCTGTGTGCCGAAATGGAAAGTTTTGCGTTGTTCGCAAATGCCCGCTATCTGAATAAGAAGGCAGCCTGCGTATTGACCATTTCCGATATCATCGGTGATGAAGCAGCTGCAACCACACCGGAACAGCGTCAGACCGCTTTCAAGGATATGATGGAAGTGGCTCTGGAAACCGCAATCAATCTGTAAAAAGATACGGCCTCCGGGCCGTTTCTCTATTAGAAAGTGAGAACCGTATGGAAAAGATTAAGATGATTTTAGACTGTGATACCGGTCATGATGATGCCATTGCGTTAATGTTAGCCAGCAAGCATCCCGATATTGAATTACTCGGTATTACTACCGTATCCGGTAACGCACCTCTGCCAAACACGTTACGTAACACATTAAACGTCTGTCAGCACTTAGGATTGGATGTACCGGTCTATGCCGGAATGGACCGTCCGTTGGTAAGGGAACGATTCAACGCTGCCAACGTACATGGGAAGAGCGGACTGGATGGGCCGGTATTCGGACCGTTGGTCAAGAAACCAGAGGAAACCCATGCCGTACAGTATTTAATCGATACGTTTCTGAACAGTGACGGTGACATTACGCTGGTACCGGTCGGACCGTTGACCAACGTCGCTATGGCCCTTCGTTTACAACCGAAGATTGCCGG
>JABUSI010000129.1 GCA_021442745.1 Erysipelotrichaceae bacterium
GTATGTTTTGCCGGAATCGTAATCTCTTCCGGTGACAATCCGGCCTGATAGTTGAATCCGGTAATCGTATCATGTGCTTCATTGAACTTCAGCCACGACATTGTATCCTCTGCATTGATCGCCAATACCCTGATCCCTGCGGAAGGCAGCAGACTGATGATCAGCATCAGATTCAGTACGACTTTTACCAGGCGTTTTTTCATACGAACAGACCTCCTATACGATATCTATACACGCATACAATTTATGCGAAATAACTGCAGTTTATCAATTTATTATTACATGTTCCCCCCCCATTTTGCAACTTGTATCACTACAACAACCGCAAATTACCTTTTATAATTTACCGGACACACGAATTTTAAGAAAAGTCCGCTATTTCCTTGCCTTATATCGTTTCCAATCGCCGGAATCTATATTAAAATACAGATATGATCACCGAAATAACAAAGCACCTGGAAATCCTGAGTGAAACCGAAAAAACAATATACAACTACATCATGCAGAACCCTCATGACGTACTGAAAATGACCGTACGGGATCTGGCAGAAGCCTCGTATTCCAGTCCGGCCGCTATCATGCGGTTCTGCAAGAAACTGAACCTGGAAAGTTACAATGACCTGAAACTCGAACTGGCCAAGGAATTAAAGGATCACGACTCCTTTGAAGAAATCAACGTTGACTATCCCAGATTCCAGTCCAAGACTGACAAACAGATTGCCCGGGAAATTGCCAGTATGGAAAAAGACGCCATCAGCAAGACCCTCGACATTCTGGATATGAAAACCATCAGCCAGGTTGTTACCGAGATTCAGAAAGCCGGCGGCATCAGCATTTACGGCGTCGGATTCTCCTCTGACGTTTCCCAGAGTTTTGAAACACTGTTAAAAAGAATCGGATATAGCGTAACCCGGGAAGTCGACGTATCCAGAAAAACCGCCTGGGCAAGCTGTTGCGACCCGAATAATTTTTCCATTATCATTTCCTACTCCGGAAACAGTTCCGTGGACATTGCCAGAATCCTGCACAAGCGAAACATGAAATTCGTTTCCATTTCGGGAAATCCCGGCAGTGAACTGAAAAAACTGTCTCCGTACTTTATTTCCGTACCTGCTATGGAAGAAATGAACGCCTACAACCGCGTTGCCCCGTTTACATCCTATACCGAAATCCGCTACGTACTGGATGTAATCTACGGTATTCTGTTTAACCGGGATTATTCCCGGAACAGCGACAAGCTCCGGGACATCTTAAACATTCAGGATTTTCGC
>JABUSI010000089.1 GCA_021442745.1 Erysipelotrichaceae bacterium
GAGCAGGATTAACTTCAAGAGACCGAAATACATGATTCCCAGCTCACTGCCTTCTTTCAGATTCACTTCAATAGCCACACTGCCGTACATACTGGATGCCCGGCGATCGTTCACAGCACCCAGCTGATAAATCACTTTGCCATCCAGCACAACCATCATGTTCTGATGATTGTGTTCCACCAGAAGTATGGTTTTCTCCGCTTCGTCGGCAGTCACGGTATGTGTGATTACAACTTCATTGACACCCTTTGTCGAAAACGGAAGTGTTACCGTCTTCCCGTCAATCTTCCAGTTGGTAGACAGCACAACCGGTGTATTTTTCAGATGCGTCTTGTTTTTGAAGAGATATCCGGTCCGAGCCGAAATACATCCGATGCATAGTAAAAACGCAGTCACTGACGCCAGAACCAACAATATCGTAGTCTCTCTTTTTTTGTTACGTCTCATAAACTACCCTCTTACCTAATAATGCATTTAAATATTACCACATTAAAGTCACACCGCAATACAAAATATGACTTAAAAAATACGAATTGTGACTTGAACCGTAAAAAAGAATAATGTTTCCATTATTCCTGTTCATACCATGGATTTACGGTATGATTCTGAATCAACTCCCGTACAATACTCATATTCTTAATCACCGGAAGCAACAGTATCGGATCGTTACCGATCAGATACTCCAGCGCACCATCATCCAGTATCCAGATTGTATGCTTAGACGGTTGAGCCGTAATGGTGTAATACGATTTCTCATAGATTTCCCCTTCGTCATCGTAATCAAAATACGGATACTCTTCTTCTTTTGCTTCTTCCCAGTACCCCAGGATTTCCTCATCCGTTTCTTCATCCGGATTGAACTCATACTTCATCAGAATATCAATTCCCTTGGGAAGCTTACTGGCATTTACTTTAAAGTAGTACGGCAAGAGATCGTTTTTAAATCCGATCTGTTCAAACTCGCGGATCCATTGATACGTATTCGACTCGTAGTTATACACAATGGCACCGCTGTTCTCAACCTCGTGATCAAACTCTCTCACAAACTCCGTATGCCCGTCATTATAGTCAACAATCTGTCCGTCATATAGTTTTCTCATACCGTCACATCCTTCCTGAATAGTTTATCATAAAACACATCATCATCCCATACTCTTCTGTTTCCAAAAAGTGGTATACTATATACACATGTCCTCGTAGCTCAGCAGGATAGAGCGTCCGCCTCCTAAGAACAGATGGGGGCATAAGTCCGGCGAAAAAGCGCA
>JABUSI010000387.1 GCA_021442745.1 Erysipelotrichaceae bacterium
CCGTATTGTTTCATCAGTCGCATGTTTCCGGCTAACAACGGTTTTCCTTCCAGTTCACATGTGATACCGTAACCTGCCTGTTCCTGATAGTTTGTAACAAGACCCGCATCCAGATCTTTTCCATACGAATTCCGGATGGAAACACCAATCGGATGCGTCGTATTCATTTCCGCATACGCTGCCAGTCGCAGAACTTCTTCCTCATCCGAATCCGTGACAATCTTACTGACCGCAAACTTCCCTTCCGTCAGCGTTCCGGTTTTATCAAATACCATCGCAGTTACGTTCACAAACGCTTCCAGATAGTTGCTTCCCTTCCATAAAATACCTTCTTTGGAAGCTGCACCGATTCCGCCGAAAAATGACAGCGGAACCGAAATCACCAAAGCACACGGACAGGAAATAACCAGAAAGATACAAGCCCGGTACAAATACTCACTGAAGTTCTGGCCAAACAACGGCGGCACAATCGCAATCAATGCCGCAATACCTACAACCGTCGGTGTATACACCCGCGCAAACTTCGTAATAAAGTTTTCCGCCTTTGACTTTTTACCGGAAGCATTTTCCACCATATCCAGAATCTTTGCTGCCGTGGACTCCCCGTATTCTTTTTCCACACGATATTCCATCACCGACGTCAGATTCACACATCCGCTCAGGATCGCATCTCCGGTTTCCACATCCTTCGGAACCGATTCCCCGGTCAAAGCCGAAGTATCCAATAAACCTGTTCCCGATGTAATGATACCGTCCACCGCAATCTTTTCTCCCGGACGAACCATCACAATATCACCGATTTCCAACTCTTCCGGATCGACAACCCGGATTCCATCCGGTGTTACCAGATTCGCCGTATCCGGACGCAAATCCATCAGTCCGGTAATCGAAGCACGGGATTGTTCCACTGCCTTATCCTGGAAATACTCACCGACCTGATAAAACAGCATAACCGCCAGCGCTTCTTCATATTCCCCGACGTAAATTGCCCCGAACGTCGCAATCACCATCAGGAAATTTTCATCCAGCATCTGCCCCCGCAAGACGTTACCGATCGCCTCCGCAATGACATCATATCCGATTACTATATATCCGACTGCCAGAACACCAAGATTCCACCCTTCCGGCAAAATACCGGACAGATACAACGCCAGAACCACAGCCGCTGCCGCAATTCGCACCAGAACCGGATTCCCTTTTTTCTCTTCCGGTTCTTCCTTCACGGTCTTCTTCATGGAAATCACCGCATCCGGTTCGATTTTCAA
>JABUSI010000396.1 GCA_021442745.1 Erysipelotrichaceae bacterium
TATGATCATATAGGAAGTATGACGTGGATCGGTGCGGGTGCGACGGTGAGTAATAAAATCAGCATCTGCAGCAATTGTATGATTGGTGCAGGGGCTGTTGTGGTAAAGAATATAACAGAAGAAGGAACGTATGTAGGGGTTCCGGCGAAGAAGATCAGATAGAAAGGACAGGGTATGCAGTACAGGAACAATAAACAGGGAGAACCGTTGTCGGTTCTGGGATTCGGTTGTATGCGGTTTGCGCGTAAAAACGGATCCATTGATTATAAGCAGGCGGAACAACAGGTATTGTATGCGAAGAGTCAGGGTGTGAATTACTTTGATACGGCGTATATTTATCCGGGCAGTGAAGTGATATTAGGGGAAATCTTAGCGAAGAATCATATCCGGGAAGAAGTGAATATTGCGACGAAACTGCCGCAGTATCTGATTAAGAGTGCGGGTAGTATTGAGAAATACTTTAAGGAACAGTGCAAGAGGTTGCAGACGGATTACATCGACTACTACTTAATGCATATGCTGACGGATGAATTGTCGTGGCAGAAGTTAGTGGATTTAGGGATTAAGGACTGGATTGATGAGAAGAAGAGAACGGGACAGATACGGCATATCGGGTTTAGTTTTCATGGGAATACGGAGACGTTTTTAAAGTGTCTGCATGCGTATGACTGGGACTTCTGTCAGGTTCAGTACAATTACATGGATGAACATTCGCAAGCGGGAAGAAAAGGTGTGGAGGAAGCGGAAAAACTGGGAATACCGGTGATTATCATGGAACCGTTACGGGGTGGTAAGTTAGTGAATATGCTTCCGGAGAATGCGAAGAAGCTGATTGCGAATCATCCTTCGAAACGGAGTGCAGCGGACTGGTCGTTACGGTGGTTATGGGATCAGAGTGCGATTACGGTAATCTTATCGGGAATGAACAGTATGGAGCAGGTGAAGGAGAATATCGAATCGGCAGATACGGCAGTACCGCATTGTCTGAAGGATGAGGATTTTACGTTTATTGAGAGTATCAAGGAAGAAATCAATAAATATACCAAAGTAGGATGTACGGGATGCGGGTATTGTCAGCCGTGTCCGAAGGGTGTGGATATACCGCTGGCATTTAGGTGTTACAATGAAATGTATATTGAGAAGAAGGGTGTTGGCAGAAGAGAGTATATGCAGACGTCCTTGCTGAAGAAAAATCCGACGAGTGCGTCGAATTGTATCGGGTGCGGGAAGTGTGAACAGCATTGTCCGCAGCATATAGAAAT
>JABUSI010000202.1 GCA_021442745.1 Erysipelotrichaceae bacterium
CTGGCGACCAATCCGACACTGGATGGGGAAACAACGGCGATGTATATCACAAAGCTTCTGAAGGAATATCCGGTAACAATTACCCGTCTGGCAAGCGGCTTACCGATGGGTGCTTCATTGGATTATGCAGACGAGTTAACCTTGCTGAAAGCGATGCAGGGACGTATCAAACAATAAGGCTGAAAAAAGCCTTTTTTTCATTATGTTTTCGTCTTGTTATAACTGTATGTATAGTGAAAATTATGGTAAAATATATAAGATAACATATAAATAACGTGGACAATGTTTCACGTGAAACATGGAGGATTTATGGTAAAAACAGATTTAGAAATTGTACAAGAAAACGAGATGCTTCCGATTGCGACAGTTGCAAAAGAAGCGGGAATTCCTTTGGAATCTCTTGAATACTACGGGAACTATAAAGCAAAGCTCGATATCACGAAGATTCCTCAGAATAAGAACGGGAAACTGATCCTGGTCACTGCAATCAACCCGACCAAAGCCGGCGAAGGTAAGACAACAACGACGGTTGGTCTGATTGACGGATTATCCAAGATTGGTAAGAACGTTATGGGTGCATTACGGGAACCTTCTCTGGGTCCGGTGTTCGGATTAAAAGGTGGAGCTACCGGTGGCGGATATGCTCAGGTTGTTCCGATGGAAGATATCAACCTGCATTTTACAGGTGATATGCATGCGATTACGACCGCAAACAATCTGATCAGTGCGATGCTGGATAATCACATCTTCCAGGGAAATGCCTTGCAGATTGATCCGAATCGTGTCTTGTGGAAACGCTGCCTGGATATGAACGACAGAGCATTACGGGAAGTGACAGTTGCCCAGGGAAATAAGAATGGCGTGGTACGTCAGGACGGATTCAATATTACGGTTGCCAGTGAAATTATGGCGGTGTTATGTCTGGCGAAAGACCTGGAAGATTTCCAGAACCGTGTTGAACGTATTGTTGTTGCGTTTGATGTAAACGATAAACCGGTTACGGTAAAAGATATCAATGCGGGTGGTGCGGTTACTGCAGTAATGAAAGATGCGCTGAAGCCAAACCTGGTACAGACGCTGGAACACTCTCCGGTATTAATCCATGGCGGACCGTTTGCGAACATTGCGCATGGCTGTAATTCCGTTATCGCAACGAAGACAGCATTACGCTGTGCGGATTATGTAGTTACAGAAGCAGGATTCGGTGCGGATCTGGGCTGTGAAAAGTTTATGGATATCAAGTGCCGGTTTGCCGG
>JABUSI010000037.1 GCA_021442745.1 Erysipelotrichaceae bacterium
TGATATATTGTCTGATTGTGTCCATAAAGGTCCTCCCTGGCGTATGAAATACGCACACATAATCATAGAGAAAAATACTTGAGGGAATCTTATGGTTTTCTTAAATGTGTGAAAAATAAAAACGGAAATGCCGGGGATAATTTTGAAATTATAAAATAATGAAATATGATCCGAAACTATTCTTCAAAGCAGGCTGATAATTGTATACTTAGAGTAAGAGAAATAATAATGAAAGGAGTCTTTGTGTATGGGATTGTTCGGATTGACGCATGGTGAATGGGAAACGTTGATAGCAAGTTCGGAGGGTGATGAAGCTGCGAAGCGGAAGAGTCTGGCGATGGTGGAGAATACGTATAAGATATCGAAACTGAAGAAGATAGCGAAGACGACGCATTATTTGGAAGTAAGTACGGCTGCGGATGAACGGATCTGGGAGATTCAGACGACGCCGAAGAGGATATTAAAAGAACAGCAGAAGAAGATGCGCGAAAAACGGGAAGAACAGAGGGCGCAGAAGGAGGCGTTTGCGAAGGCGGCGGAGGATATCAATCGTCCGGAGTATTGGCTGAAGCGAATGTATGAATGGTATCCGGATGAGAATGAGACGGGTAGAAGTCAGATAGAGAATGCGCTTTTGGGATTTGGGGAAGAAGTGTATCCGAAAGTAAAAGAGTATGTGTTTGCGTTAGCTATGCTTTTGAAACAAGACGGGGATCGTCTGAGTCAGATGAAGGGCTTAACATACGATGAAAACAGGATGTATACAGCGATGTTTGAATCGTATGAATCGGGATTGAGTTACGGGGTACAGTTTCTTGCGAAGTTTAAGAATGAGAATCGTGTGAAGGATATCTCGGATTTGTATGATTATGTTTATACGAATATTTATTCGGATCCGAACGGGGGATTCAGTGATACGTTTCATGCGGTGCGTATACGACAGAAGATTGTATGGGCGATGGAGAGGGCTTCTGCGAGTCATTTGGAAACGA
The DNA here is from genome assembly GCA_021442745.1 of Erysipelotrichaceae bacterium. Lineage (GTDB taxonomy): Bacteria > Bacillota_I > Bacilli_A > Erysipelotrichales > Erysipelotrichaceae > RGIG4607. The sequence continues at coordinate 993 of JABUSI010000037.1, forward strand.
GGGAGTTCTATAGTAAGATGCTGCAGGATGAGAGTGTATTTGTCCGGTGGGAGGCTATGGATGTATTGGAGAAGCAGTGGACACCGGAGGAAGTACAGAGTGATGGTATGTTAAAGGATGCACTGGAGAAGGCGTATAAGAAGGAACCGGGTACGGTGGGGAACAGAAGGAAGATATGTAAGAAATTGCTGGGGAAGTAAGGATACTGATTAGAAGAAATTAGCAAGAGAAGTAACCATATGAGTGAAAATAGTAATT
>JABUSI010000107.1 GCA_021442745.1 Erysipelotrichaceae bacterium
GAAATTACTTACACAGTATTCGAAGACAAGGTTAACGATTACGACACAACGTATGATGATGCTCATCTGAACGTTACCAATACGCACGAAGTAGAATTAACCGACATAACGGTTACGAAACTTTGGGACGATGAAAATGATATCGAACATATCCGTCCGGAAGAGATTGAAGTTTACCTGTACGCAAATGGAAAACTGATTGATACCGTTCACCTGACAAAGGAAAACTTTGTTGGAACACAAACAATTGAAGGATTCACATATACACTTGATGTATGGACGTATACGTGGAAGGATTTACCGAAATATGAAAACGGTAAGGAAATCGTATATACGGTAGATGAAAAAGAACTGGAAGACTATGATACAACTGTGGATGGTCTGACCATTGAAAACTACCGATATGTACAACACTACTACGAAGGCGAAATCAAGATTACGAAGATCTACAAGGAAAGCACGAAAGAAAAGAAGACCAAGAAGATCTTCTACGCACAAGTATTTGAAGATGAAGCTATGACGGTGCCGTTTACTGACGTATTACCGATTCCGATGAAGGGTAAGGCAAGACAGACGATTACCGTAACGGTTGCGTTGGGTGATCTTGGCACAGACAAGACGTATTATGTTGCTGAAGTAACAGAAGACGGAACCATTGTCAGAACCAATGGAAAACTGACCGTAACGATTGATAATCCGTCACCGACATCAACGATTGAAATTGTACCGGAAACAGTAATCACAAACGATTACGAAAATACGAATACTGCGGATACAACGACAAATACAATGTGGATTGTGCTGATGATTGGCGCTGCAGCTGCGTTTATAGTATTGGTTTTCTTAAAAAAGAAGACTTCTGAATAAGTAAGAGAGGACTATATGTGATATATAGTCCTTTTCTTATGGTATACTTATTGCGGAGGATAGTATATGGAGCCGTTATTGTATTTTTCGGAAGTGATTGAGTGTCTGAAGCAAGGGGAAATCGTAATTTGTGTATCCGGTAAGTCTTTGCAGTATATCGGTTACTTCAGAGACGGAGTTAGAATTAAAACCGGGAATGCTTCCGTTCGGATGGAGTTTGACGACTTCATGGAACTGTATAAAAACGAAGATTTCTGCCGGTATAACCGGAAACCGGAAGAAGTGGTTGACGTTTCCAAAGATGACGTATATTACAGAGAATGGCATAAATAAAAAGCGGATAACCCGCTTTTTTTAGTATCTGATTTTGTTGTG
>JABUSI010000153.1 GCA_021442745.1 Erysipelotrichaceae bacterium
GAACCGATGCTGCAGCATGAATTTGCGATCGAACTGCTGAAAGAATTCCGAAAGCGGAACGTGTCCACAGCGATCGAAACAACCGCCTGTGTCAAACCGGATATTTTCCGAAACGTTGCCGGATATCTGGATATTCTGTACATCGATATGAAACACTGGGATGCGGACAAACATCAGGAAGGTACCGGAGAGCATCCGAAAGTGATTCTGGAAAATACCGCCTGGGCAATCGCCAGTAAGAAAAACGTACAGATCCGCATTCCGGTCATTCCGGACTACAACGATTCCTTAGATGATGCCAGACACTTCGCCATGCTTCTGAAACAGGTCGGTGCCGATACCGTACAATTACTGCCGTTTCATCAGATGGGCGAAAGGAAATATGAGTTACTCGATCAGACGTATCAGCACCATCAGGTCAAAGCGTATTATCCGGAAGATCTTAAAGAGTATAAAAATACGTTTGCCGAACATGGTATCCATGCCTTCTTTTAACAGGGAACTTCCCTGTTTTTTTTATAAAAAAAGAAGAACCGGAGTTCTTCTTACGCGTTTATAACTGCACCGGCTTTCATCGTTTTCCGGTATTTGAATATCCAGCAGATGAAATGAATGGATGCCGTCAGTGCCCAGCTGATCGGATAGGACATATACAGCACTTCGATGCTGTGGTGCGTCTGAAAAACCGTCGCAATCCAGACCAAACGGAACGCACAGGCTCCCGTCAGGGAAACAATCATCGGCATGACACTCGAACCCATACCCCGTAAACTTCCGACCATGGTATCCATGATACCGCACAGAAAATACGGCTTGCAGACATAATTCAGACGGACGCATCCGGCCGCAATGACCGCTGCTTCCCTGGCATAGATTCCTACCAGCACCGGTCCGATCAGCCAGCATCCGACACCGGACAACAAGCCGACAACCGTAGCACACAGTACTGCCGTAACCAGCACTTTAGAGATGCGGTCAAACCGTCTGGCACCGATGTTCTGTCCGGTAAAGGTCATACAACCCTGATAGAAGGCATTCATCGCCATATACACAAACCCTTCGATATTGCTTGCGGCACCGTTTCCGGCCATCACAACCGTACCGAAACTGTTGACGGAAGACTGAATGACCACGTTACTCAAAGAGAATACCGTACCCTGGATACCGGCCGGTAAACCGATCTTAATGATATCCTTCAGTTTCGTACCATCGACAAACAATTTACGGAACT
>JABUSI010000015.1 GCA_021442745.1 Erysipelotrichaceae bacterium
TCGGAACAATCTGTTCAAAATCGTTGTTCCGCAAACTGTGCATATGGTTGTAGACAACGTCCATCACAATCCGGATGCCGGCTTCATGATAAGCGGAAACCAGTTGTTTGAATTCGGTAATCCGGGCATACGGATCGTCCGGATCGGTACTGTAGGAACCTTCCGGAATGTTGTAGTGACCCGGGTCATATCCCCAGTTATAATACCCGTTCGGGTTGTTTTCATCGACGGTTGTAAAATCCGCTACCGGCTGCAGCTGCAGATGTGTAATCCCCAGCTGTTTTACGTAATCGAATCCGGCCGGATTGCCGTTGGGCGTCTTCAGTCCTTTCTGAATCATTCCTAAGAATAATCCGGCATACGGTGTCTGGCATTGTTTCGAAAAATCCCGGACGTGCGTTTCATACAGAATCGCATCGGTATAGGAAGTAAACGGCGGAAGACAGTCGTCATGCATATTCATCTCTGTTTTTTGAGGATTGATGACGAAGCCGGCCAGTTTATTCGCACAGGCACTTTGCCCGTACGGATCGATTGCCTGATTCCATCGGCCGTTCACATTCACCCGGTACACGTACCGTGCACCGTCATGATTCCCCGGTACCACAGCCCGGAAAACACCTTTTTCCGTCCGCTTCATCGGAATAATCATCCGGTTACCCTGACTGGTCATATCGACCAATACTTCAATCGCAATCGGTGCCCACAATACGAATGACGTCTGCTTGGGTTCATAATGAATTCCTAAGTCGTCACCGTCATAGTAAAATTCCTTGTCAAATCGTTCCGTCCGCACGATATACCCGAATTTCAACGGGCACATCAGCGCATAATCGGCTACCACGAAATACTCTTTCCCGATCTGAATGGTCTTCGGTGCATCCAGCGAATATTTTGTATAGGAATTATCGGAACGGGATACGCTCATAATGCTGCAGGCAATCACGGTACCCGTACTGTCTTTCAGATAGAAATGATCGGATTTCCCCTGATAAAACTGTTCGTGCACGTACGCAGTGATTCTTCCGTAATCATCCAGATACGCTTCCATCATGTCATATTTCCGCATGAACCGTAATCCCCCTTACAAGATAAAAGAAGTAGTCACGAAACTACTTCTTTTAGTATACATTAAAATTCAACTTTTTGAAGATGCCAAATTTCATCCGAATAATTCTGAATGGTACGGTCCGTAGAGAAGAAGCCGGACTTCGCAATGTTCACCAGACA
>JABUSI010000342.1 GCA_021442745.1 Erysipelotrichaceae bacterium
GGGTTTATGGCACCGTTGCAACTCAATCCGTTTATGTACAAGGGAAATGTGATGTTCTGTAAGGAAAAGGATGACTGGATGGCCTTTTCCAGCAAGCGTAACGGAAAGGGCATTGTGACTGCCAATTCGATGGAAGAGTTTTATGACGAACCGAATGCGAAAGTGATGTTCCGGGTACCGGAAGACAAGATGAACGAGTATCTGGAATATTCCCTGAAACAGTGTGAGGGAAAAACGTATACGGCATTCCGGACCCAGCCGACACTGATTGAATTTGAAGACAGGCGGGCCAACAAGGGATTCGGCTTATTGAAAGTGTGTGAACTTCTGGATATCAAACCGGAAAACGTGATGGCGTTTGGCGATACGAGCAACGATAACGAAATGTTAAAAGAAGCCGGGTATGCGGTTTGTATGTGTAACGGTACGGACGATACGAAGGCACTGGCAGATGAAATCACGGAGATTGACCACAATCATGACGGCTTTGCGGATTACGTAAACAAGCGGATTCTGCAACCGAACGGATGGATGCAATGACAGGGTAAAACCTGTCATTTTGTTTCAGAAATTGTATACGCTTTCATATAGCGCAAAAAAGAGATAGTGATAGAATGGTATCTTGCAGGAAAGGGTGGGAGTATGAATTTGTTTCGTAAAAAAGTAGATATGCTGAGCGGAAAGATTTTGCCGAACCTGTTGATGTTCTGCCTGCCTTTGATGTTGTCAAGCATTTTACAGCTGTTGTTTAACGCAGCGGATATCGTCGTTGTCGGACGGTTTGCGGGAAGCGATTCCCTGGCAGCCGTCAGTTCCTGCGGTTCGCTGGTAAACTTAATTACGAACCTGTTTGTGGGACTTTCCGTAGGGGCCAACGTCGTCTGTGCCAGGGATCTGGGTTCGGAAGATTATGAGGAAGTGCAGAAAGCGGTACATACGTCGATTGTCATTGCGATTGTCGGCGGCTTGTCACTGGCTGTTGTCGGCTTCTGTTTCTCACGGTATTTCCTGGAACTGATGCAGTCTCCGGCTGATGTCATCGACAAGAGTTCCTTATATCTGAAAATATACTTCCTGGGTATGCCGGCGATGATGATTTATAACTACGGCAGTGCCATTCTCCGTTCCATCGGGGATACGAAACGTCCGTTGTATTATCTGTCTCTGGCAGGGGTTATCAACGTGGTGTTAAATCTGATTCTGGTTATTGTGTTCAAACTGGACGTTGC
>JABUSI010000290.1 GCA_021442745.1 Erysipelotrichaceae bacterium
TCCGTACATTATGTCGGTATGATTGATATCGAGTTGATTGAAACGGATGAACGGATTTACTTCAACGAACTGAATTTCCGTAGCAGCGGTGTGCATTTTGCGACCACGCTGGCCGGAGTCAATTTACCATTGAAGTTTATTGAAACGGTTACAGAGAACAAGAGCGTGATATCGGAAGATGACGTTTTGTACGGCAAGACGTTTGTGAACGATAAGGTATTGTGGGAAGATTTCCGGTTTAATGAAATGACGTACGGGGAATTCAAAACCATTGCCGGATCCGATTTCTCGTTGTTGGTACGGAATGCGGAAGACCCGAAACCGGGCGAACTGTTTCTGGAAACCGTTAAGAGTATTTCCTATAAGCAGCATGTAAAACGGGTCATCAAAAAGATGATCGGGAGAAAATAGATGACGATTCGTGTAGTACAAAAACCGGAAAACGTACCGTTGCAGGATTTGCTGGATGTGATGCACAAAGCACACGATGCAGCAAAAACGGATAAACTGAATTTTCCCGTGCTGACATTGGAAAAACTGAGTAAATTAGTGGATACGGGAAGCGTTTGTTTTGTGGCAATGGATGAGGATACCGTCGTGGGGACCATCGTTTGTGAACCGCAGATCATTGACAAATGGTATGCGAAAGGAAACGTAATGGCATGGCGGGGTATTGCCGTATTGCCGGAATACAAAGGACATCACATTGCCCGTCAACTGTACGATGCGGCAGTGGAATATGCGAAAACGCAAAACGTGGAAATCTGTTATATGACAATGTCAGAATTTAATGAACATCATTTGCACGTGGCAACCAAATACGGCTTTCAGTTGGTAGAGTATGTCACACACCGGAAACTGGCACATTCTTCCAACCGGGTTGCCTATTGGATTCATGGTTGTCCGTTTACGGAAAAAGAAATCAAAAAACAATACAGAAACTCTTATTTACAGGCTAAATGGGAGAAGTTAACCGGAAAAAAGGGAGGATAACAATATGAGCATAGTCATCGGAGGAGACGTTTTTCCATCGGATAAGAACCGCAATGAATTTCTTGCCGGAGATATCGATTCCTTGTTTGATCAGGAAATCCAGAGTATCGTAAAAAATGCCGACTTCAGTTTCTGCAATCTGGAAGGTGCATTGACGAAACACAACGTTCATATTGATAAGGTTATGCCGGTTATGAAGGAGGATCCTTCCGTTGTATC
>JABUSI010000197.1 GCA_021442745.1 Erysipelotrichaceae bacterium
ATGATTTCCTTCATCGGGCCGATGACCGTCTTTCCGTTAATCACATCCGACACTTCCCGTAAACTCAAAGGATTCGCTTCAATCCGTAACGAAGAATACACCGAACGGATCCGGTTTACCCGACGCAAATGCGGCTTGTTGATCCATCCTTTATAGTCCGATAAACTTCCGACCTTTTCGGAAACCGAAGAAATCAGACAGACAATCTCATCCGTAATCTCATACGGCGGTGTATATCCCATCACAATCCCTCCTCATCATACCTGTTATCATACCTGTTATCTTACCATATAACGGGTGGTACATATATAAAATAAGCAGGAACCATTGCGATTCCTGCTCAGTATTTCATCATTTTGAGTATTGTTCCAAACTCTGTTGGTAGGCACCCCCTTTGCCAGAAAAGTTGGTGAACCGAAACCTTTTCCAATCATGTTGGTGTGCTTTACCAGGTCTGTTGGTGACCTTTGCCAGTTGTGTTGGTAATTCAATCACTACCGGTTTGAAATGCAGTCATCGAGTTTGCGGCATTGCTGAACGTAATAAAGCTCATTATGAAACGAAGTCAAGAGCGACAGTTCACTTTACTCTTGGCTTCGTGCACATAATTAGCTAAAATGCGCGTGCAATACGCATCTCTGTTCCAATTGAAAGGAAGTCACTTCAAAATGACTTCCTTTATTGCTCTTCTTACACACGTGGAATCTGGAAGATCCACCGTCTTATGATAGGTAGAGATAACATACTCACCAACACAGTTGGCAAAGGCTACCAACAAATTTGGAAAAGCCCACCAACTTTTTGTGGTAAAGGGTATCAACATGGTCTGGTAAAGCTCACCAACACAACGTGGAAAAATCCCTCATTTTGTAATTATTATTTCTTCAAATACGCATTGATCCACAACTCATCATCTCTGCCCACTCTGGTATCCTTCGTTACTTCCAGTTCCATAAGCTGTAATGATGTCTTATCTATCAATTCCTTAAAACTCTCTTCCGTATAACACGTAAACTGACGCATACCATCCGAGAAGTCTTCTTCCCGTAACTTATACGATACGTATAACGTACCATCCGGTTTTAAGAAGGAATGCAGTTTATTCAATACGTCAATCATATCTTCTCTTACTACATGCAGCAAGCTTGCACTAGCCCAGATTCCATCAAAGCTTTCCTTCTTGTATTCCACCGTTTCAAACGTATCATGTA
>JABUSI010000337.1 GCA_021442745.1 Erysipelotrichaceae bacterium
CTTGAACTGACAGACCTGTTGGTTGGTGAATATACTGTGGAAGAGACAGCATACACGATTGAAGGCAAGGCTGTAAAAGTCAAGTACACAATCGGCAACGGGACGAAGACTACAGGGGATTCCGCTACGGTAACGGTATCTAAGGATGGTACGGTTGACGTAGCGTTTGAAGATGATTATACAAATGATTCCGGCAAGATTAAGATCACTAAGATTTATAAGGAAAGCACAAAAGAAACGAAGACCGATAAGGTATTCTATGCACAGGTATTCGAAGATAAAGAACTGACGGTACCTTACACTGATATATTGCCGATTCCGATGATGGGAAAAGCAAGACAGACGATTACCGTAGAGGTTGAACTGGGAAATAAGGGTGCTGACAAAACGTATTACGTAGCGGAAGTAACGGAAGACGGGGATATTGTGAAGTCCAGCGGAAAGATGACCGTAACCATTGACAATCCTTCACCGACGGTAACGAATGAAATTGTACCGGAAACAGTGATCACAAACGATTATGATGCGATAAAAACTGCCGATACGACATCAAGTATCGGATGGATGATAACGTATTGCGTATCCATTGCAGTATTGTTCGCATTGCTGTTTGCGAAAAAGAGAATAAGACTAACGAAACAGTATTAAAATCAAAGTCACAAAAGGAAAAAAGAAAAATCACATTTTAAACAATTGATATATTTCTTTAAATATTATGTGACCGTAGATGAGATAGGATAAAACGTAAAATAGGGTAGACAAGAAAACCAGTCTGCCCTTTTTTCTTAGGCAGGCCTCATATAAACAGGGGGTAAACATTATGGAAAAACTGATAAGTCTCTTGACATCAATCTGTTTATTGGTAAATGCAGTACCAACGGATACATTACCGGGTATTGTAAGACCGGAAGAACGGATTTTAATCTGTGACCGCCAGGAACATTCTCACAGCGATCTGTGCTTTGAAGAAGATGAACTGGTATGCGTAGTAACGGAACATACACATTCCGGATCCTGCTATGCACAACAGAAGATTATTGAAAAAGTAAAAGAAGAGACACCGTCCGAATCGGAAGAAGTGAAAGAAGAGACGGTATCGGAAGAAAAAGAAATAACGGAAACTGTTATTGAAGAAACAGAAGAAACCGTAACGGAAGAAGTTACGGAAGTTGTGATTGAGGATGTAACAGAAGAAAC
>JABUSI010000106.1 GCA_021442745.1 Erysipelotrichaceae bacterium
GGTTCCATTTTCTTTTCGCTGCGCGGATTTTCAGCCAGATCGTCTTCAATCCGTTTCTTTTCTGCCAGATTCTTTTCCAGCTGTTCCTTCTGGTTCAGCTTCGAAAAGAAAATGGCACAGTTCTCACCATATACTTCCGTCATCCGGCGGAAGTATTCTTCCGAGCGCAGATGAATGCCTTTGCGTTCCCCGGTTTTTGCGAGAATGTCCGCAAAAACGGAAATCTGCCCGGGTGTTCCTTTTTCCAGTGTCACTCCCTTGTTGCTGCAACGCTGCAAGTACTTTTTCAGCGTTTTTGACGGACGCTCCGTCCATCCGTCGCTGTAGTAATATACGGCTTGCGTACGAGGTTGTGTCGACTGTGCAATCCTGAAGGTATATCCCAGATGTTTTGCCCCTAAGGATTCGAGAAGTTTCGTGGTATCGTCCTTTGTCGTTTTCGATTCGGTATGATCGGCCAGAAGAAAGGAATCATAGATGACTAACGGGTCAAACTTGACGCAGATGACCTTGTACGGTTTCGCAAATTTCTTCAGATTGGAAAAATAAAAATCCAGGATATCCTTGCGCGTGTAATCGGTCACCGGACCGCGGGGAATGTACCAGAGTTCCATTCCCATCTTTTTCGTACGCAATACCAGAGCGGTTAATACGATATTACCGTCTTCCTTTACCCCGGTAAAGAAATGACCCCAGTTATTTTTAATCTTTGCCCAGTTGGTCTGTTGCAAAAGATTTCCCAACGGATGACTTGCCACAAACGTGTCAAATTCCTCCGGATTCATCTGTGTTTCAAATGTAAAAGCCATAGGTTTTCCTCCTATTTATGGTACGGTTCGTTTCGCTGAATCTTGAAACAGCGATAAATCTGTTCCAGTACCAGTAATCGTGTCATCTGATGCGTAAAGGTCAGATCCGACAGTTTCCAGCGCATGTTCGCCCTTGCCACGACTTCCTCTGACAAGCCTAATGAACCGCCGATCACAAAGGTAATCTGTGAGGTATGCCGCGTACGGATATCGTCCAGTTTCTTTGACAACTGTACGGAATCGTACATTTGTCCATGCAGATCGAGCAATATCACGTACTCCCCGTCTTTGATTTTCGAAAGAATCCGCTTTCCTTCCTTTTCCTTTGCCTGTTCGTTTTCGGCTTCGGAATTGGATTGCGGAATGATTTCGTCATCTACTTCCA
>JABUSI010000235.1 GCA_021442745.1 Erysipelotrichaceae bacterium
AATCAGATGGATGCATAAAAACAAAGTCGATAACATCAGAGCGGCTAAAGCGTTTATAAGAATATTCAATAAAAAACTGTTTGATAACATAGAAAGTGAAATGACCTGGACTAGATGGTACTTTCCAATGATAAACACTGATGAAACAATAAAGAAAATAGATTTGTATTATCAGGAGTGTATTCGCTATATCGTAACGGAAAAAAGAAGTAAGTCAAAATATAATTGTACATATGAAGATATGAAGAATATGGGATACAAGTCGCTTGTACATGAGTACTATAAGCTCAAGAAATTAAAAACAGAGGAACTTGCAGCATATGAAAAGCGTGAGAAACTGGGGCGAAACCTTTGTCAAGGAAATTGTACAAGTGAATCAACCGGAGTGGGCTGAATAAGTCCATCCCGGTTTTATAATGGAACAGTTCATTCTGCTTTCCATTAAGATATTATTGCCGATTACAACATTCTGTGTTATCCTAACCCTACCGAAGGCGTAATACTTTAAATTCAAAACATTGTATCTTCCTGTTTATCTGCACTTAGGCAAGTGGGTGTCGGTAAACATAGGGATGCAAAGGATTACATTTAATGAATTATGTCTGGCAGGTTTTTATAGTGGAACCGTAGTGTCAGACCTTTTTTATACCCTTCGGACAGGAAAGAAAACGGAGGATTTTTTAGTATGAATTATGAAGATTTGGAGTTTATTGAAGAACGGATAGGGTATGAATTTGCGAACAGGGACCTGCTGCGGCAGGCATTTGTCCGCCGGTCTTATTCCAAGGAAAACGGGGGAGCGAACAATGAAGTTCTGGAGTTTATCGGGGATAAAGTTCTGGATCTGGTTGTCGTGAAGTTACTTGCCAAAGAATACGGTTATATGATGAGCAGTCTGGATGTATACGATGAAGAGATACACTACGATGCGTTTTTATCCGAATACCAGGAAAACAAACTTACCGAAATCAAAACGAACTTAACCCAGAAAAAAACACTTGCGAAATGTATCGATAACTTAGGAATTGCCGGATATCTGATTATGAGTAAGGGAGACGAACTGAACGAAGTGCAGAAAGAAGCATCGGTTAAGGAAGATCTTTTTGAGGCAATCTTAGGAGCCGTTGCCATAGACAGTAAATGGAACATGGAAGAAATCGAAGATACGGTCCATTACATGTTGCAACCGGAA
>JABUSI010000032.1 GCA_021442745.1 Erysipelotrichaceae bacterium
TACACAACCAATGCCACCATCAGCAGTTTGATTGCACCGAACTTCTTCAGAAGATATCCTCCCAAGAAGAAGAACGGCAGTTCAAAGATCGCCTGGAAGCTGGATTTCAGCGTCGTATACTTCGCTGCCGTATCCAGATTCAGACGGGTAATCTTCTGAATGGATAAATAACTTTCCGCCTGCAATACGAAGAATGCCAGGAAGAACAGCAATACCAGCAACAAGTACTTTTTATCCCCGATCAGTTTCTTCACGTCAGACAGTTTCAGTTCTTCACCCTTTTCTGACGGCTTCTTATCGGCATCCGGAACAAAGTATTCCACCGCAAACGCAATCAGCGTCAGAATCGTAAACAACAGTCCCAGATACTGATATCCGAACTGTTCTGCCACCCAGGCAACAATCGGTCCGCCGAAAATCCATCCGATGGCCCCGAACGCCCGGATACTTCCGTAATTATCCCGGCAGGCTTCGTTTTCTTCCATTGCCCATCCGTCCGTCAGGCCCTGCAGAATCATCCAGAATCCCTGCATGAACATACCGAAAATCAGATGGAAGAAAAAGACGTTATTCGTCTGGCTGTAGAACACCCAGGTTGCAACCGCCAGCAATGCTGCCGAAAGATATACAAATTTCTTGATGGTACGGAATTTATCACACAAGTACCCGAAAATCATCGTCATAACCATCCCGAACAACGAACCTGTCGCTGTAATAATCCCCTGTTCGGTTCCCGTATATCCCAGTGACGTCAGATACGGAACCAGTACGACATACGGTACGGTATAGGATACATACGTTACCCCGAATACTGCCATCATCATCAGAATACTCTTGTCCAGTTTCAATTTCTTAGCCATTTTCCTGCTCTCCCTTTAGCCATTTCAAGGCTTCGATACACAATTTATGGTCATTCAGAAGTCCCGGAATACCACTCATCGCCAGTACCCCGATAAATCCGACGCCATCTACGCAGATCGGAACAGCCCCGTCAGAGACGGTATATTCCATTGTCGAAAGGCCGTACTTCTTTTCCAGTACACTGTTATCCCCGTCGGTTTTGTAGTACATCCATAAAGAAGCATGGTGGAAGTTGAATACCGTATTGGACTTACGGTCCAGCCAGTGTTCCTTGTCCGGGGAACAACCGTTTGCGGTATACTGGAACACAATCTGTTTCCCAAG
>JABUSI010000415.1 GCA_021442745.1 Erysipelotrichaceae bacterium
GGAACTATGAATTACGGACAATTTGGCGGACAATACGTACCGCAGAAACTGAAAAAAGCAGTAGAAGAAGTGAGCAGGGAATTTAATAACGCAAAAAACGATGAGGCATTCACAAAGGAATATCTGTATTATCTGAATCAATACGTCGGAAGACCGTCACCGTTGTATTATGCGGAAAACCTGACAAAGGCATACGGCGGGGCAAAGATTTATCTCAAACGGGAAGATCTGAATCATACCGGAGCACATAAGATCAACAATGCCATCGGACAGGTGTTACTCGCAAAGCGAATGGGGAAAACGCACATCATTGCGGAAACGGGAGCGGGACAGCACGGCCTGGCAACGGCTACCGTGTGTGCTTTGTTTGGTATCCGGTGTACGGTATTTATGGGCGTACAGGATATTGAACGGCAGATTGCCAACGTGGAAAAGATGAAATTGCTGGGAACCGAAGTAGTCGGAGTAACCAGAGGAGAAGGTGTATTGAAAGATGCGGTGGACGAAGCACTGGAGTATTTCGCAGATCACGAAGAAGTCTTTTATCTGATCGGTTCTGCCGTCGGACCGGCTCCGTATCCGGAAATGGTGAAATATTTCCAGAAAATCATCGGAGAAGAAGCAAAGATGCAGATTCTGCAGCAGGAAGGAAAACTTCCGGCAGCCATTATTGCCTGTGTCGGCGGAGGCAGTAACAGCATCGGCTTGTTTGCGGATTTTATCCGGGAAGAAACGGTGGATATTTATGGTGTGGAGGCAGCCGGAAAGGGTATTGCGACCGGAAAACATGCATCCGCGTTTGCGGAAGGAAAAATCGGAATTCTGCACGGAATGAAAACCTACATTATGCAGGATGATAACGGAAATGTAAGAGAAGCCTATTCGATTTCCGCGGGACTGGATTACCCGGGTGTCGGGCCGGAACATGCCTGTTTAAAGGAAACCGGAAGGGTGAAGTACGATTCGATTACGGATGAAGAAGCTATCGAGGCGTTCCGTCTGTTATGTCAGAGGGAAGGAATCATCCCGGCAATCGAAAGCAGTCATGCGATTGCCTATGCCGGTAAGATCGCGAAGAATTACAGTCCGGAAGACAGTATCATTGTGAATCTGTCCGGAAGAGGGGATAAGGATGTCGAACGAATTCTGAACCTGAACTGAAAAGATGAGAACGGCCGTTCTCA
>JABUSI010000413.1 GCA_021442745.1 Erysipelotrichaceae bacterium
ACGGCATATACAACAAAAGATAAATACGTAACCTATCTGGTACCCGGAAGCAAAGAGTTTGATGAATATGTTATTACGAATCTAACGGATAAGTGTATTGCGTATCAGTACCCGAAAGATACCATTCAGTTTAAGGTTACAAAAGTAAACTTTATGAAGGGCAGATCGTTGTATTTTAAGAATACGTTTTATAAGTGTTATTTCTGCGATTTAGGCATTAAAGTCAATTTTGATACGATGAAACTGATTTATGAAACCGGGTTGGCTTCTAAAGGTTCTTGCGGTTTCGGCATGGTTGAAATACGAAATGAAAAAAACAATTTATCTGTATAAAAGCGGGGAATTAATCAGAAAAGATTATTCACTGGAACTGAAGACAAAAGAAGAGGATATTTATATTCCCATTGAACAGGTCAATCTGATTGTATGTTTCGGTGATATTACTCTGAATAAAAGAGTATTGTCCTTGCTGAACAGTTATTCGGTTACGATGATTTTCTATAATTTTTATGGGACATATATCGGACGGTTTACACCGAAGAAGTATAGTGATGGAAAGATTATTGTGAACCAGGTACATGCGTATGACGGTGAATTGCGTCTGTATATTTCGAAGAGGATGATTGAATCGGAATCAAGAAATGTACTTTCGTTTATCAAGTATTACAACAAGAAACAAAGTGGTTTTGAACAAGAGATTCAAGATATAGAACAACTCATTCAATATATTGATTTAGCAGAGTCGGTAGAACAGTTAATGCTGGTGGAAGCGCGAATCAAGAAAGAATACTATTCGTGTTTTGATTCTGTTATCAAGAATAAGGACTTTGTGTTTGTGAACAGAGGTATTAATCCACCGCTTAATGAAGTGAATTCATTATTGAGTTACGGATATGCGTTATTGTATGCGGATGTTTTATCCGATATTGACAGAAGTCCCCTTCTTCCGCAGATTAGTTTTATTCACAGTCTTTCAAAAGAGAGTGATTCGTTACACTTTGATATCGCAGATATTCTGAAACCAATCTTTATTGACAGAATGGTAATCCGAATGATTAACCGGAATCAGTTCAATATATCACATTTTGAAAAGAAAAAAGGTGGAGTTTACCTGAATAAAGAAGGGATAAAAATATACTTGCATGAGTATGAGGAATTCATGAAGAAATCTGTAAAAATCGG
>JABUSI010000353.1 GCA_021442745.1 Erysipelotrichaceae bacterium
ACGTCCGTACCTGCCAGCAGTTCCTTGCACATCGTTACCGGGGAAGAATTGATCGCAACCATAGCGGTCCCCAGTTCCTTCGCTTCGTTGCATAATTTTTCAAAATCCGCTTTTGTTAAAAACGGTTTTAAATTCGTGTGATCAAATAACTTACACAATTCTTTTTCTGTCATGTTGTTCTCCTTTTGAAATGTATATACATTTCTTCCTGTGTAGTATACCATATGATGATGTATTTGTATATACAAATGTATATACATTTTATTCTTTCTATTATTATACGGTATAAAACATAAAAAAGACGGGAAACTTTTGTCTCCCGTACGATTTTTACTTATAAATCAGAGCGTTATACAGATACCGTTCTCCGGAATATCCCCATCCGGCCGGATTGTTCATCAGCTTGTTTTTGACAACCATAACGGAAGAACCGCCACCGTCCAGATTGGCTGCATTATAACAGCCGTACCGGACAAACAGTTCCGCCAGATCCGGCATACTGATTCCGGAAGAGCCGCTGGCACCGCGTCCTTCAATCACTACCAGTAACACGATACCGTCTTTTCTTTGTCCGATAGCCGTTCTCGGTTGAATGCCGTATCCGCCGTTTCCTTTGAAGGAAGACTTCTTACCGTTGACAACTAAGTTCGGACCGAACTGAACACCCCAGACATAACCTGCCTTAACAGCCTGCTTGGCGGTGGAAAATGACTTTAACATCAGAATACCGTCGGCATTCATACCGATAACGGTTTTCTTTTTCGTATAGGTGGAATACACTTCCCCTTTACTGATGACGACATTATACGGATAGGTATTGTTGTTGGCATCCCGGCGGAACGGACCGGCATTGGTTGCGACCAGTGCTTTGGTGCGTTCGGCAAAATCGGATACCAATTCCCCGTTGCTGTACTTGGAAATGGCTAAACTCAATCCCTTCGGGTCGTATAATACCGCAATGTATCCGTGATAATCGTCTTCTTCGATTTCGACAATCTTATACCGGTCATCCGGGTTTTTCTTCTTTAAAATCTGTTCTTCGTAAACGGACGCATACGTTCCCGTATCGTCATATTCGACAAACTGAATGGCACTGTCATCACTGTCTTCGTTGATGCTTTCCATCGTATTGGCATCGGCTATTTCCTTGACCTTGTCTTC
>JABUSI010000166.1 GCA_021442745.1 Erysipelotrichaceae bacterium
GCATCACTGGTAATGCTTGCAGGACTTATCAGAAGAAAACAGGTTCAGTAAAACATAAAGAAAACGGGCGATTACGGATCGCTCGTTTTTCATGATTCCTATTGTTTTTTCTGCTGCTTGTTTAAGGTTTCCTGGAAGGTTTCGACCCACAGACCTTTCTGATAATAGACGTTCAGATAGCGGATGCTTTTCATTTTCTTTTCGTAGGTTTCGACTCTGTCTTTTAAGTTGATGAAGTTTCCGATGACGGCGTTAGGGATCAGGAAGTACTGTTCTTTTTCGTCGTAGGTCATATAACAGTAACCGCCGGGAATCTGTTTCTGGTTCGGATTGAACTTTTCGATGATTTCGACGTTATGCGGTTCCATATGTTCGTCGTAGGCGATGCATTCCAGTTTCCATAAATTGTATTTGTTTAAGACGGAATCCTTTACGGTTGTGTAGTACGTACCGGATTGGATTTTGCATAAGGCGATTTTGTTGTCTTCGACCAGTTTCAGAATGATTTTCTTGTCGGCATTGTTTTCGAGTGTCCGCTGAATGACAATCGAAACAATATTGACAAGAAGCAACAGCAGGATGGATAAGAGTAAATGCTCTTTCACAAACGGCCGGAACATTGTCAGAAACAACACAATCAGACCTATAATGATGACGGCGAATACAGCGGAAATCGCCATGGAACGTTTCCATAATTTTTCTTGCATACTATGATACCTCTCTGTACAAATTCTCTTGGTAATATTCTACAACATTTTGTAACAATGTACCAACAGGAATATCATAAGATACGCGACAGATACCTATTGAAATAAAAAAACACTATGGTATAATTATGACAATTTGGGCAAAAAGGAGGCTATTATGAAACATTTGCTTCAACTCAGCTTGTTGTCTGTTGATGAAATACTGGCAATCCTTCAGGACGCGAAAGAGTGTTCCGAAGGGAAACATGAAGAGTCCCTGAAAGGGAAAATCGTAGCGAATCTGTTTTTTGAACCATCCACCCGAACTCAATATTCTTTCAACGTCGCTGAGGAACGCCTCGGCTGTAAGGTTGTTCAATTCAATGCCGAAGCGAGCAGCATGAAAAAGGGCGAATCGTTCTATGATACGGTGAAGACGTTTGAAAGTTTCGGAATTGACGCCGTGGTAATCCG
>JABUSI010000344.1 GCA_021442745.1 Erysipelotrichaceae bacterium
TTCGTCGTTGATTTTGCCGCCGTTTACCGTTTCGGCAGCACCGTATCCTCTCTGAATGCTGAGAATCGGTTTGCGGTAGCGTTCGTACACGTCTTTCAGAATGATTCTTGTCCCGATCGGATCGACTTCCTTTTCAAACGGTGTATATCCGAGGTTATCATTCGGAACAATTTTAAATAAACCCGGAATATTGAATCCGTATTTCATGTTTGTGTAATCCTTGAAAGAGGAATGTGTATCGGAATCTGCCGTAACGGTCAGAGACGTGTAAGTACTGAATGACAGATAATCACACGTACCGTTTCTTAGAATCTCTTCGTCTTCCCTCGCAAAGACAGGACAGGCATTTAATTTTTCCAACAGACGTAAGGCGGTTTTCGGATATTGTCCGTAACAGGCAACGTCCAGATACATATTCTGCCGTATGCATTCCATATACTTTTGTGCCAGGATGTCTTTCGGATCGGAAGAATACGGATAGACGGACACGACGTTGAGAGCGGGTCCTATTTTACCCGGCAGTTTCATATCATGATACAGTCTGAATACTTTTGCCTGTGCCAGAAACATGTGGTGGTTTTCCTGGAAAATCTGACGAAGGGTTTTTTCCTGTTTGACAATCTGCTCGATGGTTAACAGGTTTTGTTCGCAGATCGGCTGGAAGTAGGCAACGTCGGCTCCGAATTGTTCAAAAAGGATTCTTGCATAATTCACAAAATCATCCACAATATCACGGTTACCCCATCCGCCATTTTTCTGCAATTCGTATGGAAGGTCATCATGATACATCGTAACAACAGGCTTGATGTTGTACATTTTCAATTCGTTGATCAGGTTCCGGTAGAAGGAAATTCCTTTCGGATTAACGTCTCCTTTTCCGTTTGGTAAAATACGTGACCAGGAAATACTGAACCGGTAAGCATGGATTCCCAGTTCTGCTAACAGACGGACGTCTTCTTTGTATCGATGATAATGGTCCATTGCGATAACGATATCACCGGTCGGATTCTCTTTGACATCCTGAACGGATAATCCTTTTCCGTCTTCTCTTGCCACACCTTCGAATTGATAGGCGCTGGTGGATACTGCCCATAAGAAATCTTCTGGAATTTGCATAAGGTACCTCCGTAGGATTGATTACCTTCATTGTAT
>JABUSI010000402.1 GCA_021442745.1 Erysipelotrichaceae bacterium
GCTCCCACCGATACATGCACAAAATCCTCCACTACCGTATCATGATCCACCGAACAAGCCGTATTCAATATACATCCTTCCCCGATCTTCACATCCGGTCCTATGATCGATCCCGCCGCCACCAGTGTTCCTTCCCCAATCCTTGCCCCAAGCGCAAGGGCGGATTTCGGATGGATTAACGTTGCCAGATGACAACCATCCTCTTTCAGTCTGGTATGCCACGATTTCCTTTGTTGGGCATCGCCCAACGCCACAAAGAAATCCGCAGTTTTATGCTTTACATATTCATTCATCTTCCCAATCACCGGATAACCAAGACACGAGGTAATACCCTCGATATCCGTCAGAAACGATATCTCCGTATACCCGCACAACCGTGCCACATCCGCAATCACTTTTCCATGACCCTTCGCTTCCAATATGACAAGACGATTCATCGTTATCACCCGCTTTTATTTATCATATCATAATTCTATTTCAAAACCGTATGTATTATGATAGTACCAAGGAGGAATTATCTATGGCATTACTTACCGTCAATTACCGCTCCCAATCCTTACACCGCAACGTACAGTTTATGGTGTACTTACCGACCGACGACAGTCGCATTCCCGTACAGCCACCCTACAAAACGTATTACCTGCTGCACGGCATGCAGTATGACTGTACCGCCTTCCCGATTCAGACAAGCATCATCCGCAAAGCCAGAGAACAAGGCATCGCCGTTGTCATGCCATCCGGTGAAAACTCCTTTTTCACCGACCACGACACCAGCTCCAACCGCTTTGAAACCTACGTTGCCAAAGAACTTGTCGAAGCCACAAGATCCATGTTCCCACTCTCACACAAACGGGAAGATACCTTCATCGGCGGCTTCTCCATGGGCGGCTTCGGCGCCATGCGCATCGGTCTGAAATACCACGAAACCTTCAGCCGCATTACCACCTTCTCTGCCGCCATCCACTTCTACGAAACCGACCCGGTGGATGTCGTTTTTGACGAAGACCAATGGATCGGAGGCAAGGCACAGACCGAACACACCGACATCAACCCACGGGTATTGGCAACCGAATTAGCCCGCATAAAACAAGACGACCCATCCGTAAACGTACCGGCCATATACATAACATGAGGTAACATTTAGTGAATGT
>JABUSI010000191.1 GCA_021442745.1 Erysipelotrichaceae bacterium
CTTCTGTACCGCCGGCATGACGACAATCAGATCCAGATCCCGGCACATCAGAAACAGATTGCTCAGGGCAATCCAGGAACTGTTGTCTTCCTTCATGCCGTGCAATACGTACAGTACGGGATATGTTTTTCCTCTTTTGTCTTCCGTTTTATGACGGTCTTCCGGTAAAAACATCATGACTTTCGTATCCATATCCAAGGCAACCGACCGCATGGTCATTTCCAGTTGTATCATACTATCCCCCTATATCGTCTGTTCGGTACGTTCGATAATATCGTCCTGCGTAGCCTTTGATAATACGTTAAAGAATGCGGAATACCCCGCCACCCGGACAATCAGGTCCTTGTGTTGTTCCGGATTCTTCTGGGCATCCAGAAGCGTTTCCCGGCTGACGACGTTGTATTGTACATGATACCCTTTCAGACGGTTAAAGAACGTCTGCATCAGCATCATCAGTTTCTGCTTGTTTTCTTCGTTGTCCAAAAGTGAAGGTGTTACCTTCTGGTTCAGTAACGAACCGCCGGTAATTTCATGCGTCGGCAGTTTGGAAACGGATTTGAATACCGCCGTCGGACCATGCGTATCGCATCCGTGAGCCGGTGAACTTCCTTCTGCCAGCGGAGTATGTGCATTTCTTCCGTTCGGGGTTGCCATCGTACCGAATCCCTGTCCCACGTTGGCACTGATGGAGGACGTTCCCGCATAACGGATACCGCCGATCGGACCTCTTCCGAACCGGGTATTCGGATGCTTCTTCATTTCTTCGATATACACGTTATAAATATCCACAACCAACTGATCCACATAATCGACGTCATTGCCGTATTTCGGGGCATCGTTCTGTAACATCTGCTGAATCTTTTTATTCTCTTCACTCTGGAAATCATCATGCAGCGCATCCATCAGTTGTACCGGAGTAATCTTCTGTTCTTCGTATACCAGTTTTTTGATGGCAGCCAGACAATCCGCCATATCCGCAATCCCGACCTGTAATCCGGAAATATAATCGTACACCGCTCCGCCTTCCTTGATGGTCTTTCCTCTGCCGATGCAATCCTGTACCAATGCGGAACACAGAATATCCGGTACTTCCTTTTCACTGGCCAGATCAATCGCATTTTCCACAATGACCGACATTCTGGTCAGATG
>JABUSI010000072.1 GCA_021442745.1 Erysipelotrichaceae bacterium
AGCCAAATACCATTTCCAGTTTAATCAAAGAAGCATTCCCTGAAGAAACGCAGGAAAAAATTATGAGAGTATTCATTGAAGAACTGGATAACTCTTTTGAGCATTTATACCCGAATATAAAGGAGCATTTTCTATGAAAAAGACATCAGATATCCTGGATGAATTAGTTGGTACGTATCTGGCAATTGAGGACCTAAACAATAAAGTTCCCGAAATAAAAAGACTGTATGATACCGTACAGAATGAGTTGCGTACATTAAAAGAAGAATCAAAAGGTAACCTTGATTTATGTACGGAAGTAAAATCAGAAATCACAGACACACGGGAAGAGAATAAATCCCTGGCAGATGATGTCAAACAATACCATGATGGTACAAGTGCACTGTTTGACAGATCCGCCTCTCTCATTACCTCCGCTCTGGAAGAAATCAAAACCAGACAATCCGACCTGGATGAAAAACTGAAGAAGCTTCCGGATGTCAAGAAACTCAGTAAAACCATAGAGGAACTAATTGAACGGGTGGATACTCTGGAAGGATATTACGATTCCAAAATAGAAGAACTGGAAGAAACGATTGCTATGCTGAAAGAGAATCAGCAACACTTTGAAGTGGAAGAAGAGTATGAGATAACGGATGAAATGATGGATTCCGAAGAAGCGGAAGAACCGGATGACGAAGATCAGCTTCATTCCATTGCGGAACTTCTGGAAATGTATGACCAGGAAGAAATAATTTTTGTCAGAGACAAATGGCACGGAGATTTCTGTTTCCTGGTGGAAAAGTATGACGATACCTCTGCATATGGAACACAGTACCAGAACGGTAACCCATACAGATCGAATGTAAAATTCGGAATTCACAGAAAAGAATTCCGGGTATATAACGGAAGGTCAAAAGAAAAGATTCTCAAGAGCGTTGAATTGATTGATGAGGAATAGGAAAAAGAATAATTTTTTGAAGGCATAATTATAAATATACATTCCAACATAAACCTTAACGATTATTTTATGTACTGTTTTAAGAAATTAAGAGGAGATATCCATGGCAAAAGAGAAATATTGTTTAGATATTGGTGAAAGGATTGTTTATAAAGCAACAAGAGTAAGTCATGGCTTTTGGGGCGCATATACAAATGCAATAGT
>JABUSI010000314.1 GCA_021442745.1 Erysipelotrichaceae bacterium
CGTTTCACAAACCCATCGATGTTCACTTCATCCCCGAAAATCTGCGGTAACCCGTTCCCTAACCGGATCGTTTCGCAACAGATTTTCAACAGATCGTCATCCAGATGCTCATGCATCCGTAAACTTAAATTCGGTTGCGGCAAGCCGATATCCTCATGCAGACGAATCAGCAGTTTTGAAAATTCATTCGTCGCATCGTTACCGTTTTCATTCACACCGCCGACTGCCATCGTATACCCGCTCGGAAAACCCGCAAAGAACTTTGCGCTTTCCTTACTGCGGATAAACACAATCGTATTGGTCTTCAGGTAGAAACAATCCAGCAGTTCTTTCACAAACGCCGTATCCGTTTCCTTCACCCAGTATTTATACATGTATTGGTCAAACCGTCCGATGGAAACGGAAGACGCATTGGATTCGTGCTGTAAGATGACACAGAACAGCCAGAACAGCTGTACCGCCTCATACAGCGTATCCGGTTTCTCATACGCAATCTTTCCCAATATCGCAGAAATATTTTCTAATTCCTTCTTCCGGTTTTCATCGGTGCAGCTTTCGGTTTTCTTTCGTACTTCCCTCTGATACCGCAATATATACGCAACGGAAGCTTCCAGACAGATTTCTGCCGCCTGATAGAACTCGTTATCCGGATTTTCCTTCGTTTTTTCTTTTATGTCTTCCAGCAGGTTCCCGAATCCGTTATCCAGTAACACCGTATAATCCGGAATGATATGTCCCTGTCCCTTATCCGTCTGGTTGATCGCAAAAATCTTCGTTTTTGTCGCTTTTACAACACTTTCATCCACATGACTGTCATAGTAATCCTTCAGGGAACGACCGGCCCAATACGGATACAGGTACTCCCGGTAGATTTGTTTATCCGTTTCCGCAAATACGAATTTGTCCTGCGGTCGTGTTTCAAATTCATCGATTTCATCCAGAATCCAGTACGGTGACATTTCCGGGGAAATGACACCCGCTCTCGGTTTTACCGTCCGGTTTCCGACCAGAAGATCGTCATCATCGATCACAATTACATGGTTTTCCAATATATGCCGTAACGCTTTGGCCCGCCGGATGATCACCGGCTGTCCTTCCGTTTCCTTGTACGATTCGGTATACAACAAAGCCCGTTCCAGGTC
>JABUSI010000420.1 GCA_021442745.1 Erysipelotrichaceae bacterium
GTTGTAGCTTCTCCTCGCGGTATGATTGCGTTAATCGAAAACAACTATAACGAAGACGGAAGCATTAACATTCCGAAGGTATTACAACCTTATATGGGTGGAAAAACCGTTATCAGATAAGCATTTGGCTATCGCGTAAAGCGGTAGCTTTTTCTTGTTTGTTTGAGGTAAATTGTGTATAATATTCGTGGTACAACATGTATAGCTTGAATCGGGTCAGGGCCGGAAGGCAGCAGCCATAAGAGTCTGTATGTGTGTGTACCACTTTTTGTATGAGGAGTCCAAGATGGAAACAGATCAACTGTTTATGATGAAAGCACTGGCAGAAGCGAAGAAATCTTATAAAGAAGATGAAGTACCGATTGGTGCAGTCATTGTGAAGGATGGAAAGGTTATCGCCAGAGCGCATAATAAAAGAGAACAGAAACAGATGGCCACGGCTCATGCGGAAATCCTGGCAATTGAGAAGGCTTGTAAGAAGACGGGATACTGGAGATTGGAAGGATGTACGTTATACGTAACGCTGGAACCTTGTCCGATGTGTGCCGGTGCCTGTATATTATCGAGAATTGACAGAGTGGTATTCGGTGCGTATGACCCGAAAGGGGGAAGCATTGAATCCTGTATGAAAATGTATGAACAACCGGGATACAATCATTATCCGCAAACAACGGGAGGTGTGCTGGAAGAAGAGTGCAGTACCATCCTGAAAGAGTATTTCAGAGAAAAGCGGAAGAAGAAAGTTTCCGCTTTGAGTGAATAAATGATGAGAACAGAAAGCAGAGGGTAGCATATGGCATATATGGCATTGTATCGGATGTATCGTCCGTCTTCTTTTGATGAGGTTGTCGGACAGAAACATATCGTGAAGACATTGAGAAACGCAATTAAGAATAATAGGATCGGACATGCATATCTGTTCTGCGGTCCACGGGGAACAGGGAAGACGACCATTGCACGTATATTTGCGAAAGCAGTGAACTGTCCGAACTTTGAGAAGGAACCGTGTAACGAATGCGAAAGCTGCAGGATGATTGCGGAAGGCCGACATCCGGATATCATTGAAATTGATGCTGCCAGTAACAATAAAGTAGATGAAATCCGTGATCTGATAGAAAAAGTAAAGTATGCGCCTATGTC
>JABUSI010000060.1 GCA_021442745.1 Erysipelotrichaceae bacterium
TGTATTGTTTCGTTTCGTTCTACGGGGATGAACCGCTGGTGGAACAATGGGCAAAGCGTTGCAAGGAAAAGGGACAGAAAGTTGTAGCGGTGGTCAATGAAAAATCATATCGCGGACATTTGCTGGACTATTGCGATGCATACCTGGACATGAATGCGGAAGAGCCGGATATCGCTCTGACGGTTAACGGTGTGAGCGTGGGACAGTTGAGTTCGACGATTACCAACGTGTGTGCCCAGATGATTACCGCGGAACTTTATAACTGTTATGTGGAAGCCGGTAAGGAAGCACCGGTACTATTGAGTGCGAACATCAAGGGAGCAGACGTACACAATAACTCCCTGACCGATCCTTACGAAAGGAGAGTGAGATAATGATTAACGGTAAGAGATTTGAAGAAGAAATGTTATCGTTACTGGATACGTTATATGACTCTCAGAACGAAAAGATTGAAGAAGCGGCTCATGCATTCAAGGAATGTATCAGAAAAGGCGGTGTTCTGCATGTGTTCGGTTCCGGACATTCCGTAGGACTGGGTATTGACATCAAAAACCGGGTAGGTTCGCTGGTTCCGGTACATATCATGAATATGTCGGATTTTGTGACGAGCGGAAAAGTTCCGGCGGATGTGTTCATGAATCCGAAGGATATTTTCGAACGGAAACCGGGTGTGGCGAAACTGTTGTACGAATTGTATGACATCCGGCCGCAGGATCTCTTTATGATCATTTCCAACAGCGGAATCAACGGTATCGTCATTGATATCGCGGCACTGGCAAAAGAAAACGGTCATAAGGTAATTGTGGTGACCTCTATGCAGCATACCCTGGTGGAACAGCCGAGACATCCGAGCGGAAAGAAACTGTATGAATTCGGGGATATCGTCATCGATAACTGCGGTCCGCACGGGGATGCGCTGATTCAGACGCCGACGGTGGCGAAAGTATGTTCGGTATCCAGTATCTGCAACAACTGCATTGCCCAGAGTCTGGCTGCCAGAACGATTGAATTATTAACGGAAGAACATATTCCGGTACCGGTACTGACCGGGGAAAAAGAACATGATGAAAAACTAACAACACAATACGAAGGGAGATGTTAATCATGAATTACGAATACGGAGATAAGATTATTAAACT
>JABUSI010000229.1 GCA_021442745.1 Erysipelotrichaceae bacterium
TATTTGAACACAAATCAATCAATTTATTGTCTCTTCTTTGAGTTGGAGAACAGTAATCATCTCAAATCAGTGCAAGCTTGATTTGAAGATGGGTTATATGGTGGTAAGAGGAGAAAATAAGGTTCGTATATTCATAGATGAAATTGCGTTCTTAATCATCGAAAACCCAGCGGTATCTTTGACCGGATGTTTGCTGGAGGAACTAATTAACAAAAAGATAAAGGTGATATTCTGTGACAACACACATTCACCTTTATCGGAATTGGTTCCATATTATGGATGTTATGACGATGCCAGGAAGATTCGTACGCAAATCAAATGGACAGATGAAGTAAAGAGTCTGGTCTGGGAAGAAATTGTTGCGGATAAGATCAGAAAACAGGCAGAGCATATAAATGAATTAGGCAAAGAGGAGGAATCCGCTTTAATCATGTCGTATATAGGACAGATTGGTAATAAGGATTCCAGTAATCGGGAAGGATTTGCGGCAAAGGTTTATTTCAATGCGTTATTTGGAATGGAGTTTACCAGAAGTGAAGACAATGTAATTAATGCTGCTTTAAATTACGGGTATTCTATTGTATTGTCAGCATTTAACAGAGAAATTGTTGCGAGTGGATACTTAACACAGATTGGGTTGTTTCATGACAACATGTTCAATCATTACAATCTGAGTTGCGATCTGATGGAACCATTCCGGATTATTGTTGATAAAGAAGTGGCATCGTTAAAGTTAGTTACGTTTGATGATAAAGTAAAGCATGAATTATGGGATGTACTAAACCGAAAGATTAAAATCAAAGGAACAGTGCAAACTGTTTTAAACGCAATCCGAATCTATGTCCGCAGTGTTTTTGAAGCGATTAATGAAAATGATGTATCCAAATTGTCTATGTATACTTTTATAGGTGATGCTGATGAGTGACCGGTTTAATCGAAGTATTGTATTCTTTGATTTGCCGACTATTACAGCAGCGGATCGGAGAAATTATAATCGTTTTCGGAAAATGCTTATTAAGAACGGATATATCATGCTTCAGGAATCCGTATATTGTCGGATGATTACGACGGAGAATATGGGGAAAACACTGGAGAATCTTATTATTCAAAACAAACCACCGGAAGGAATGACCATGAA
>JABUSI010000099.1 GCA_021442745.1 Erysipelotrichaceae bacterium
CGTCAGCCATTGCAACGTCACCGTATCCGGCAATTGCACGGCTACCGGTTCCTTTTTCGGATAATATACGGTTTTCTGATATACCAGTTTTTCAAAACCGTCTTCTTTCAGATCGTCCGTTTCATCAAACGGAGCATGCAGCATTGTCACCGTATGTGCCCCGATCCATTTACGGATCTGTTTCCAGGATTCCTTTGAATCGACAATCGCAAACGCCGTATGTTCCGCCTCTAACAAAAGATTATTACCGTCAAACCAGACAACCTGTGCCAGATTCGCTTTCCATGGTTCCAGCACGTCAACCATTTCCATCCCGTACGGGTCTAAAAAAGCATCGATTTCTTCCCGGTTCATACTTGTTCCTCGCTTTGAATCATCTTCAGTAAGCCGCCGGCTTTGATCATCCGGATTTCCTTTTCCGTTAAATCATGTTTCATGGTAAAGGTATGGTTTTTGGTGTGATTGACGACGGTAATCGGCTTTCCGACTTCCGGATTTTTGCTGTCTGTCAGTTCCAGTTCATCCAGCAAGTCAATGGAGGTATAGTCTTCCAATGACGTAAACAGACACGGGATGATACCCGAATTGATTAAATTCTGCCGGTGAATTCTTGCATAACTGTTTGCGAATACCGCCTTGATTCCCAGATACATCGGCGCCAGTGCGGCATGTTCCCTGGAAGAACCCTGTCCGTAATTTTCCCTGGCAACGATGATACCGCCGTTATACTGCTTGCAACGGTCATGGAATCCGGCATCAATCTGAGAGAAACAGAACTCGCTGATTTTCACAATATTGGAACGGTACGGCAGAATCTTTGCCCCTGCCGGCATAATATGGTCCGTCGTAATGTTGTCTTCGACTTTAATCATAACCTTACCGCATATGTCTTTGGTAAGCGGAACATTCAGCGGAAACGGTTTGATGTTCGGTCCCTGAATGATTTCCCTGGCAGGATCCAGATCCGGTAAAATCAGCATGGAATCGTCTGTAATATACGATTCCGGCATCTGTGCATCTTCATATTCGCACTCTGCCGGATTGGAAATCACACCGGTGATTGCGGAATATGCCGCCGTCTGCGGAGATACCAGATACACACCGGCACTCATCGTACCGCTTCTGCCATAGAA
>JABUSI010000339.1 GCA_021442745.1 Erysipelotrichaceae bacterium
TATAACTTCATCAGAAAATAAACAACTGCCAGTGCCACACCGCAGAAGACCATAGCGGCTAATGCACCTAAGAATCCCCATCCGATGGCTCCGCCGACAGACAACGGTTCCGTTTCGGTTTCTTCCGCCGGTTCATTGACTTCTTCCGTAGTGATTTCCTTCACCGGTTTGGCAGCAATCTTCTTTGCCGGTTTTTCCTTGGTCTTCTTTTTTTTCGGCAGCATTTCGCTTTGTCCGGCAAGCATTGCTTTTTCGTAAACGGAAATCGGGTCGTTCTTTGTCAGAATTCTCTTGGTAAAGCTCACTACCCATTCAATGTCTTCTTCATCGGCATATTTTTCTTCGTTGACACCTTTTTTCTTAATGACTTTCTTACCGATGTCGCGGTAATCTTCCAATGCTTCGAGATCGTCAATCCAGTCCGGAATGAGTTTCTTCGCTTTCTTGCATTGTTTCATATTCTTAATGTAATCGTTGATGCCGTTATCGGATTCGTACAACTGGTTACATAACATTTCCAGATTTCTGTATTCTTCTAAAAAGGACATAAGAACCTCCTTGTTGTATGACTATTATATTATACCGATTCTTCCCCATATTACAAATACCCAACAACATCATCCAGAGAAGATACGACATCTAACGTCATTTCTTTGTATACCGGTTGCGGTACTTTCATGTCCGGAATGCAGATAACGGGAATGCCGGCGGCATGGGCTGCCTGAATGCCTTGTTCCGAATCTTCCAGAACCAGACAGTCTTCCGGTTTTTCTCCCAATTTCTCACAGGCGGTTAAGAACACGTCGGGAAACGGTTTTCCGCGGGATACTTCCGGCCCGAACACAAAGACGTCAAACAAGTCCAGGATATTGTGGCGTAACAGGATTCCTTCCGCCCTGTCACGGAAACTGGATGTAGCCAAGGCAATTCTGATGTTGTGTTCTTGTAAGTACGCTAACAGTTCACGGGCACCTTTTTTCAGTTCTACGCCCTGAGCAATCAGACGGAGTTCTTCCGTTAACACAATCTTCATGCATTCGTCTTCCGTTAAAGGAAGATTGTAATTCTGAATCAGCTGCCGGACGTTGACGATTTCCAGCGAACCGCTGTAATGCTGTGCATATTCCTGTAA
>JABUSI010000024.1 GCA_021442745.1 Erysipelotrichaceae bacterium
TTCAGGGAGAACTGAACAACCATCTTGGTTATGACAGTAACTCCAAGGAATATAAAGAAACCGAAAACCGCAGAAACGGTTACGGAAAGAAAACCGTGAATACCGGTTACGGTGAAGTGGAAATCGAAGTTCCGAGAGACAGAGACGGAAGCTTTGAACCGCAGCTGATCAAGAAACGCCAGAAGAATGTCAGCGGTATAGAAGATAAGGTATTGTCGATGTATGCACGTGGCATGAGCCAGAGAGATATCAGTTCGACAATAGAAGAAATATACGGTTTTCAGGTGTCACACGAAATGATATCGCAGATAACCGATGCGATTATTCCGGATATTGAAAAATGGCGCACGCGGCCTCTGCAGGCGTGTTATGCGTTCGTATTTGTGGATTGTCTGTACGTAACCATAAGAAACGAATACAGCAGCGAAGAAAAGGCTGTATACGTTATTTTGGGTTACACAATAAGCGGAAACAAGGAAATACTGGGTATCTGGATGTCTGAAAGCGAAAGTAAGAACTACTGGATGCAGATTTTCGACGAAATAAAAGCACGTGGTGTAGAAGATATCTTCTTCATATCTATGGACGGAGTAAGCGGACTGGAAGACGGAGCGAAAGCGATATTCCCTGAAGTCGTAGTACAGAGATGCATCGTTCACCTGATCCGGAACTCCATCCGGTACATTCCGACAAAAGATTATAAGAGTTTTACAACCGAGTTGAAAACCGTGTACGGTGCGGTAAACCTGCAGGCAGCCAGAAGTGCGTTTGAGCGGTTTAAGGAGCACTGGAAGAACTATCCCGGTGCCATTGGAGTATGGGAAAGAAACTTCAAGCACATCGAACAATTGTTCGATTACGGCAGTGCGATTCGCAAAGTCATGTATACCACAAATGCGATTGAATCCATCAATTCCAGCTATCGGAAAGTGACGAAAAAGGGGTCGTTCCCGAACGAAACGAGTGTTTACAAGGTTCTGTACCTGAGAACACTGGAACTGGAGAAGAAATGGGAAAGCGGCCATCTTAACAACTGGGCCAACGTCCTGAACCAGCTTCAGATTAACCCGACTTTTGGTGACCGGTTACTCCGGTACCTGCAATAGATACCCCACTCCCGGCGGAAAAATAT
>JABUSI010000031.1 GCA_021442745.1 Erysipelotrichaceae bacterium
TCTACCGGAGAAATCCGGAAACGGTACGGATTCATTTACGTCGATGCCGACGATTACGGTAACGGTACGTACAACCGGTATAAGAAAGATTCGTTTGAATACATTAAGAAAGTATTCGGTTCAAACGGGGAATATTATTAATACGAAAGGGCGGATTTCGGTTCGTCCTTTTTTTTTGCCAAAATCGTATCATAATCGAATCAAATCGTCTCATGCGTTATTATGATGAGACGATTTGAAATTACAGAATCCTGGTATAGAGAAAACGGTTCATATCAAATAAAAAAGGCTATGAATGAAATTTCATAGCCCTTTTATGCGGAATCACGGATGACAAGATAGGTGGAAATGGCGATTTTATACGATACCGGAGACGGCCTTTTTATAATCGTCAGCAAGCTGGATACGGCTTGTCTTGCCATGATGTTACGGTTGACGCTGACGGTGGATAAGGTTGGTGTGGTCATGGTACCGACGGTGGTGTTGTCGAATCCGATGATGGCGATATCCTGAGGAATCCGGTAGCCGGCTTCCTGGAAGGCCCGTATGGCACCGATGGCAATCAGGTCGTTGTCCGCAAAGTAAGCGCGAGCGGGTTTCTCTCCGTCTTTTAACATGTCTTTCAGATCGTGATAGGTCCCTTCAACGGTCGGGGATACCAGATGGGTTTTACAGTTGTTGATGGATAAGCCGTTGTTGGTAACGGCGGCGCGGAAGCCTTCTCTTCGTTCGGAGAAGTTGTTGACGCGAAGACTGGAACGCAGATGTCCCGGGTGCTGTAAATATTTGGAAATCAGATAGGTGGTTGCCAGATAGGCACCTTCTCTGTTGTTGATCAATACGGAGTCGCAGTTGATTCCGATGAAGAAGGAATCGAGGACGACCATCGGGATTTTCAACTGTTTCAGACGGCGACAGTTCTGTACGTTCATTTCGGTACCTAACACAATCATGCCGTCAATTCTGGACATGCGCAGTTTTTCCAGTAAGGATTCGATTTCCTCCACGTTTTCATAGAACTGGATGATTTTGGTTTTGACGTGTTCATCCTTGCATTTGTCGGCAATTCCCTGTAACAGGTCGTTGACGATTTCGGTCTGGGAGAAAATGGTATTGTTGGCGGTATAAAT
>JABUSI010000244.1 GCA_021442745.1 Erysipelotrichaceae bacterium
AATGAATATTTCCAATACTAAATACATTTAGAACTTGTTTAATTGAAACTTCAAATACTCCGCCAATTTTTTATCCGTACAATACACATAACATCCCTTCATACCTCTCGTCATCAATGTGCGATAGGTATTTTTAATGATTTCATCAGCCAGTTTATTCGCTTTGACTCTATCTTCCTTTAAAAGATTTTTTATTCCTTTTAACGACTGATCTGTGGATGCTCTCCTGGTACAATCCGTCACAATATGCCCGTTTTCATATCTCATATCATCCCCGATAATAACACCTACATAATCAAACTCTAATCCCTGTGATGTATGGATACATCCGGCTTCCTTTACAGATTCTTTTCGAATCGCAAACGCATCCCCTCCATCCAGGTTCCAGCTGATACTGTAATTACCAATCTGAATATCATGATAATCCACGTTCTTTCTTGTTTCTTTTGGCCAGTTCCAGCAATACCCGGCAAGGATTCTTGCCCGATTATTGATTTCATTCTTTTCCAAAATAATCGATTCCATCTCCTCCGGTGTATCGCAGATACGAATGTCATAATCGATTCCATCCAGAGTATAGTTCGCTGTATCTCGGATTTCCAAAACCTGATCCAACCATGCAAGATATCCGTCCGACCCGTTGCATCTGAACTGCGATACAAGTTCCATTTTGATTACTTCAGACTGTTCTTTCTTGGCCCACTTTTCAATTTCTTCCACACTTCCGATATCGCTCAGCGTCACCCTTTGACTCTCATCAATAAAGAATACGCTGCAATTTGATGCATGAATTATTTCCTTAATCTGATTCTCACCCATATTCTGGAACATACCGGACTTTTCGTTCAACCGGTGCGCCTCATCTGCCAATATGGTTCCGACAAGATTGTTTGTTGCCTCCGTAAACTGTCCGGAACCCTTGAATAAATTGTCAATACTGCTCTTCTTCATTGATCCTTTAAGTTTATAGGCATACACGGTTCTCGGTGCAGCGTTCTTTGACACATATTGCACAAACTGATTACGTTTCGTCAACTCTGCCAGCAAATTGACCGCGATAACCGTCTTCCCGGTTCCCGGTCCGCCTTCAACAATAATTGTTCTTTTTTTACCATCTTTTTGACATA
>JABUSI010000309.1 GCA_021442745.1 Erysipelotrichaceae bacterium
CTTGGAAGGTTCGTCGGTGCCGTCGACGAAGATGACGGTGTAATTTGGCGTTAACTGTAAGTTCGGACCATGGATGTATTCTTCTGCTTCATAGGCGAAACTCGGTACTTTTACGGTTTCTCCGATTTTCAGAGCAGCTTCCGTACAGATGCCGTAACCTTGTTTGAATCCGCAGGAATATACGGTACGGATGGAGGTCAGTGCCTTGATATTTTTTTCCAGAAAGGAATAGGTTTCTTTCTGGATGGTTTCATGGTAGGAAGGACACTTCTTTAGTTCTTCTACAACGGCGTTGTATTTTTCCATGCTGATTGTCTTTTTTGCCAGTCCGGCTTCCAACGCAAACAACATCAGAAATAATGCCAGCGTGGTTACACCCTTGGTAACGTAGCCGACGGTTTCCGTTCCTACGCCCCAGTCAATCAGCAGGTCGGAGACGTCCTTGAAATCGGAATTGACATTTCCGGTAAGGCCGATGGCTTTTACACCCAGTTCGCGGCATTTTTTCAAAGCGGCAATGGAATTGGTGGAGCAGCCGCTCTGGGAGATGACCATAACCAGATCGTCTTCCTTACATTTATTATCTCCGTAAATAAAAGAATTCGGGGTGGTAATTTTGACGTCGCAGTTCAGATACTCCATCATGAACGGTTTTGCACATTGGGAACCGTTGTTACTGGAACCGCAGGCAACAATCCAGACCGTCCGGTATTCTTTTTCCAGATAGGTGTTTACCAGGTCTTTTACGAGTTCTTTCCGGTTTTTCACATTTTTGTCTACTTGGGAAGGAGTTTCTTTGATATACGTAAGCATTGTAGTTTTTTCTGACATAAAAAGTCCTCCGTTTTCTTCCTATATGGTATCAAAAATTGAAAGAAAAAGATATATTCGGCAGGTTTTCTAGTATAATGATTCTGTGTTTTGTGAGGATGAAAAATGAATCGAAATATAGTTGACGGTCTTCTTATTGTAGCAGGGAATACCATTTATGCGTTAGGAATCACATTGTTTATTTTGCCCGGTGGCCTTCTGATGGGAGGTACAACGGGAATCGGGCTGGTGCTGCAGCACTATTTTCATATTTCTTTGTCGGACTTTGTGCTGATTTTTAATATCTGTATGTTT
>JABUSI010000363.1 GCA_021442745.1 Erysipelotrichaceae bacterium
GACTGCAGCAACGGGGAACGATAGAAATCCCCCTTCAGAAACTGCACCGTTTTTGTCAGTGCGATTGCTGTTTTCGTTGCCGGATTACTGCATGGCGCACCGCTTAGAATCAGTTTATCAATGTTTCCGTCATGCTGCTGTAAATAACACCGGGCAACCAATGCTCCCATACTGTGTCCAAACAGCGTAACCGGCAATCCCGGATACCGTTCTTTCACATAATCCGTCACAACCGCCGTATCTTCAACAATGGCAATACCTTCTTCATCCGTACCGAAAAATCCCAGTTGTTCTTCGCTTGTCACACTCTGTCCGTGTCCGCGATGGTCGTTAATGATACAGATATACCCCCGCTTGCTCAGATACTCCATCAGCGGCAGATACCGTTCTTTGTGTTCCGCCATCCCATGGGAAAACTGTACGATTCCCTTCGGATTGTCACATACCGTCATTACACAGGACAGCATAACGTCTTTCCGTAACGATTCCAACGTAAATTCCGTTCTCATAACTACCCCCCTATTTCACCGTAAATCCCATCATCCGGCAGAATTGTTCACACTGCGACAAGTGAATCTGAATTCCTTCCACACTTGCCCAGTCACTGCGTAATCCTTCCAGATTACACGTTGATAAGTCCGCCCCTTTCAGCTTCGTCATATAAAAATCCGCATTGGTCAGATCACAA
Source organism: Erysipelotrichaceae bacterium (assembly GCA_021442745.1). Taxonomy (GTDB): domain Bacteria; phylum Bacillota_I; class Bacilli_A; order Erysipelotrichales; family Erysipelotrichaceae; genus RGIG4607. The sequence continues at coordinate 689 of JABUSI010000363.1, forward strand.
TCAATAAATGTCACGTCATTCAGGGAATTCTGATACCAGACGCTGTTTGCCAGCTTACAGTTTTTAAACACCACATGACTGAGTTTACAGGAAGTAAACCCGCCATACGACAGATTGCAATCCTCAAACACCACATCCTGCAGACTGCTCTCTTCCCATTGCCATCCCATACACTTGCTGCGGACAATATGCACCCTTCTGGCCAGACATTTTTCCTGCTTTGCCGTAGGGAACACGCAATGAACGGCTTCCATATCCACAAAATCCACACTTTCCATCGTGCCGTCCATCCAGTTACAGTCTTCCATCACAACCTCATTCCATTCTTTACGGAAAACATCCTTCCCCACGGTAATATGGGAAAATGCCATAGCCCGCACGGAATCCTGTAAATCCTCTTCGCTGCCTTCTTCCAGAACCGCAGGTAATTTCAC
>JABUSI010000082.1 GCA_021442745.1 Erysipelotrichaceae bacterium
TTGCGTAAAGGAGCGTGAGCGTATGGGACGTGCATCCATCAAACCGAACAAAACCGTTTATCAGAAACGTCGGGAAGAACTGGAATTAACCAGAGAAGAAGCAGCGGACTTGCTGGAATATATCTCCAGTGACCGGATTGAAAAAATCGAAGCAGGAAAATCCAACCCGCATCCGGATGAGATTTTACTGATGTCCGAAAAATACCAGATGCCTCACCTGTGCAATTACTTCTGCGCTACCCAATGCCCGATCGGTAAGGAATACGTTCCCGAAATTCACAGCAAGGAATTATCCCAGATTGTACTGGAAACCTTACACTCCATGAACGTCGTACAATCGTATCGCGACCGATTGATTGACATTACGGTCGACGGCAGGATTGAAAGTGACGAACTGGACGATTTCGTACAGATCCAGAAAGAACTCGAATCGTTATCCATCAACATCGAAGCCTTGCAGTTATGGACAAAAACAATGATATCCAAAGGCATCATCGATGAAGACGAATACGAAGAAGCCATGAACAGTCAGGAATAAAGGAATACAAAACACGTATTTCTTTTTTTTCGCACTTTTTAACGGAATAGACCGTTGTATTCCGTACTTTTCTTTCTACATTGTGTTTGTGAAAACTTTTACAATTTAGGTACAAACAAGTGGAGGTAGAAAAACATGTTAGAACTTGTGTTGAAATATGCACCATATATCGGTGCCATCATCTTAATTACGATTATTATTCTGTTAGGGTACGTGAAAGCACCACCTGACGTAGCAATTATCATTTCCGGTATCCGTAAGAATCCGAAAGTACTGATCGGTAAAGCCGGAATCAAATTTCCGTTTCTGGAACGCCAGGATAAATTGCTGTTGAAACAGGTTTGTGTGGATATCAAATCCAACGGTTGTATCCCGACCTTAGACTTCATCGGTGTCGATGTCGATGCCGTTGCCAAGGTTCGGGTCAAAACCGACCCGGAAGGAATCCAGCTGGCTATGCGAAACTTCCTGAATATGAGTGAAAAGGAAATCGTTGCTGCCTTAACCGATTCCCTGCAAGGTAATATGCGTGAAATCATCGGTACCATCCGGTTAAAGGAAATCTGTAACGACCGGAAACG
>JABUSI010000145.1 GCA_021442745.1 Erysipelotrichaceae bacterium
AAGACGGGTGAAATCCTGAAGAAGTGGGATTACAAGAAGTGTCTGAAACCGGGTGAAGGTGCCGGCTTATCCTATACGGATGAAGACTGGTTCCACAACAATGCCGTATGGTATGACAAGAACACGAATTCCCTGACCTTCTCCGGACGCCACGTGGATGCGATGATTAACATCGACTTTGAAACCGGCGATCTGAACTGGATCATCGGGGACCCGGAAACCTGGCCGGAACACATGCAGAAGTATTTCTTCAAACCGGTTGGCAAGGATTTCGAATGGCAGTATGAACAGCATGCCTGCCTGATTACACCGAACGGTGATGTTATGTGCTTCGATAACCACCATAACGGTACCAAGGTACAAGAACGTGCCGTACCGCCTGAAAAGTCTTATTCCAGAGGTGTTCGTTACAGAATCAATACCGAGGATATGACGATTGAACAGGTATGGCAGTATGGTAAGGGCAGAGGTGCCGATTTCTATTCTCCATACATCTGTAACGTAGAATACTACAACGAAGGTCACTATATGGTGCATTCCGGTGGTATTGCGTACGATAAGTTAGGAAATCCTTCCGACGCGTTGGGCCCATACGCTGCAATGGCAGGCGGTTCCCAATACTCCATTACAACCGAAGTTTACGATGACAAGAAGATGCTGGAACTGAAAGTGAAGGGTAACTTCTATCGTGCGGAAAAGATCAAACTGTATTCCGACGGTATCAATCTGGAAATGGGTGAAGGTGTCATCTTAGGTCATCTGGATCCGACCAAGGAATTTGAAGTGGAATTGCCATACGTTGACAACGGTGAAGAATTACCGGCAGAACATCAGGCAAGAATGGAAGTTGAATTCGATAAGTTTACGTTCTTTGCGAAGTTCACAAAGGGTGACATGATTGTGTTATTGCTGGAACAGGGCGAAGAAAAACATCAGTTCTACATTTCCACAACGGCTACTCCGAACAAGGCAATGTGCTGCGGTTCCTTCCTTGACAGTGACGAACGTCAGACCAGAAACGTTTACAGTAAGACCGGATTGAAGGGTACTTACAAAGTGAGCGTTGTCCGGATGGGAAATGACGATGCCCAGGCTGTGAAGTATTCCTGTGG
>JABUSI010000428.1 GCA_021442745.1 Erysipelotrichaceae bacterium
CACACAAACCGTCCACATTCAACCAATATCATTCATATTCGTTCAGTTTTATTCAAAAGGAATAAAATCGTAACATCAAAACTACAAAAAAGGAATAAAATCGTAACATTGCACAAAAAAAGCAGGAATTTTCCTGCTTTTAGCACGTTTTCACGGTCGTACCCGTTTTCGGGGAAGAGGCCGTAACGGTAATCGTATTCGGATTTCCCTTTACCAGCCATGTTACCTGTTTACTGATCGGTTCGGACGCATACGTATCGATATTACCGCCAAAACCGATTCCCGTTTTCACACCGCCGAAACCGTTCAATCCGCCTAAATCCACCGTATTGTCCCCATTCAATACCGTACCGGCACACGTTAACGTCACCTTGACGTTCTTATGGACGTTCAGATTAATGGCTTCCTTGGAAAGATATGTCGGCAGGTATCCGGCATTGCTGACCTGTGCCGTGATTTCATACACGTCATCACTGACCTTCGTTGTCTTCACAAAATCAATGACCAGCTTCGGCATTGTCTTGATAAACCGTAACGTAAAGTTCGTCGCATGTTCCACTTCCGTCAGTAACATCTGCTTCGGCGGATTCTGGTATACGAATTTCTGGTCAAATCCACCGATCTCGATATCACCCAACTGCGGATGAACAACCGGTGTCCATTCCTTGAACGCATCCACATGGTTTTCTTCACACCACTTTATAACCTTCGCAAAGGTATCCAGTTCGTTTTCCACCTCAAACGGCATTCTCTTGTTCCAGTCCACCGGTTTACCGATCTTACTCTTCAGATCCCACAGTTCCACGGTATACGCATAAATACCCTGGGTCTGGTATGCCCAGTCATCCAGACAACCGGACGAATAATTTTCCTGGTCAATCATGAAACAGTCAAAGATATTCACTGTCGGATATCCCATTTCTTCCTTTGCCATTTTCCCGATATTCTGATACATCTTCATGTCAAAGAATTCAGACTTGTACGAAGCTTTTGTCCCCGGCGGATACAGGATTACCCCGCCGCTGGTATGATGCGTCAGAATGCCTCCGATGTTCTCGTGTGCCAGAATAAAATCCACCACGGCTTTATTTTCCGGATTGGACAGCGGA
>JABUSI010000407.1 GCA_021442745.1 Erysipelotrichaceae bacterium
GCGGCACGGTAAAAACAAGCCGAAATAAATTGATTACCTGCAAGACAAATAATATCTGCACAAAACAATAAACGAAAAAAAGACCGAATGAGAATTTCATTCGATTTTAAATCGTCTTTTTCTTTTTGGTCAGAATCACAACCCAGTAGGTAATCATTGTGCAGGAAAGAATCATGGAACCAAACATCAAAGGTACCGACCATTGGTTGAAGAAACCTTTGGATTTCACCGGGGTTATCGTGTTGTTGTTGTTTTCTTTTGCGACAGGATTGGATTGGGGTTGATTTTCTTGCTGACGGTTGAATTCTTTTCGATTATTGTTATTTCCCTGGTTATGGTTTTGTCTGTTATTCGGCTTATGAGAAGATTGGCCGGAATCCATAGTCGGGGACGTCTGTAAATCCGGCTTCCTGTTGTTCTCACCGTTGAAAGAACCGTCGGATTCCGGTGTCGGGGACGTCTGTAAATCCGGTTGGTTGAAGCCGTTCGGGCGTTGGGTGAAATCCATGTTTTTATCAGATAAATCGGAATGGTTTTCCTGCATTGCGGTTTTCCCGGAAAACGGGGATGTCAGCCATTGCAGCTCGTTGGATTTCAGAATACCCCATATACCTCCGGTCAGTACCAATACGGTTAAGGAAGCAGCTAACAAAGTATTCATCGGCTTGACACTGATGTGCAGCCCGATATGAATGCCTGACAGAATCACAGAACAGGAAGCTGCAAAGGTATGACCGAAGCGGAATATCATACTATGGGAAGAGAACTCTGTCAGAATGGTTTTGGAAATCATGACACCGCTGATTCCGATAAAACCGTAGCAGAGAATAAGCAGAATATCCACAATAAGTCCGGTTTTTACCGTCCATGGGATTTTTATGAATTTCGTGCCCATCGCCTTGAGTGTCCGGAAATTGATAAGGATATGAACAGTGGTTGCAACAATCAGAACGATACCGGCTACCTCATGGTATTTCATGCTGATGAGATTTTTACTGAACAGTGTGACAGTGGCGAAAAACATGACAATGTCAAGAATCAGCTTTGGTTTTTGTTTCATAACACACCCCCTGATGATTGTAAACAGTATAAACAGAAAAGGT
>JABUSI010000299.1 GCA_021442745.1 Erysipelotrichaceae bacterium
TCCGTTTCCCCCAGTTTCAATACGTATGCATTTTCCTGGGTATCGGTACATAAACCTAAGTATTTCAGTCCCACGTCACAGTGCAGGATATCACCCGGCATAATGAGAGTATTCTCATATATCGTACCGACGTTTTCCCTGCGTACACTGACTTCAAAATCGAACCACGGATTCAATCCCAGATCCAGCGCATTCTGCATCATGAAATACTTGACGTCATCCGTCTTGGTAACACCCGGCATGACTACACGGGAAGAAAAGGCTTCCTTAATCATCGTATGTGCCAGCTGCATAATACCGGTATACGCTGCCATTTCCTTTTCCGTACGGGTTTCCAGCCAGCCGACACATAAGTATTCGGCAGACACAATCCGCTCACGGTACTTTTCATCCATCGCTTCATAAATCAGTTCATACAGTTTATGAGACAACCCGTCCCCGAACGCAAAGTGTTCGGAAAAGTTCAGACCGATCTTTTCCGGATCGGCTTCCCGGATAATCCGGGCCAGACATTCGTATTGTGTTTCACAAGGATCGGTGGAATTGTTGTTGGCCCAGACACTTCCCTTCGGATTCGTCCAGCGGCTTTCATAAATGCCATCCAGACCGACACGAGGTCTTGCCAGCGACATTCTGCGTACCTTACCGTCCTTATAGGAGAATACCAGAATCGTCGTTCTACGGGCCGTCATCATGCTTGCCGGCATCATCGTAAAGATGACCGGGTCCTCGTTATACTCGTTACAAGCCACAATCCACAAATCAATCCCGCAACGTTCCATAATCTGTGGCATCACGGTTTCCATCCGTTCCACCAGCCATTCGTCACGGATCTGAATCTGTTCCCGCAACGGTTTGATCTTCGTCTTCAGATCTTTCATACAAGGTGCATTCAGCACCAGGAAATCTTCATTTGAAACCATACTTTTTCTCCTTAATCCGCTAACGTTCCCATCGGATCCCAAGGTTCCAGTTCATGCAAAGGCCCCTCTAAGGCAGCCAATGCCTTCTCTGAAAGATATTTCTTATGAACCACAGCCTGGAATACATACTGGTCAAACCACGCGTCAGAACACGTGTAATAGCCCTTGTTACCC
>JABUSI010000230.1 GCA_021442745.1 Erysipelotrichaceae bacterium
CTTTGTAACCGTTTCAATCCTTCTTCCAGGATTTCCCTGCTGGTCGCTATACAAATCCGGAAATGTCCTTCGGACTGATCCCCGAAGAAATCATGTCCGCCCGGTACAACAGCCAGTTGTTCTTCCTCTAACAGATAGTTTACGAATTCCACGGATTTCATTTTCAAAGCACTCATATCCACAAACAACAGATACGTAGCCTGCGGACGATACGCTTTTAATCCCGGAATGTGATTGTTAATAAAATCCACCGCATAATTCCGGTTTTCTTCCAGATGTTTTCTGAACTGTGCACTCCAGTCATCCGAATGATCCATTGCCGCAACTGCCGCAATCTGCGACAACGAAGTCGCTCCCCCCGCCGTCGTCAGGACGTCGGACGCTGCCACGAGTTTCCTGAATTTTTCATCATCCGTCGCATACATGGCACCGATTCGCAATCCGGCAAGTCCGAAACTCTTGGAATACCCGAACAGAGACAATACACGTTGGCAGCGATCATTTCCCAGACAGTAAATACTGTTGAACTCGTTATCGGTATACAGGATATCGGACCATATTTCATCATTCATAATCAGCAGATCATGCTTCTCACAAATGGTCATAATATCATCCAGTTGTTCTTTCGTATAACTGATTCCGTACGGATTATGCGGATTACACAATCCGATCATTTTCGTTTTTTCACTTACGCAGTCTTCCAGTCCGGACAAATCCATTTTCCGTGTTTCCGGATCCATCGCTGCCGTAAAGAACACCGGTGTTGCCCCTGCTGACTTACACGATTCCCTGAACAGAAAGTCACACGGATCAAATACAATCATTTCGTCACCGGGTTGTAAAAATGCCTTCGCAATGGTAAACATTGCCCGTGCCGCACTGTCAACTGCAACAATGTTCTCCGGTTTTACATCTTCATTTCTTTTCTTTTTGATATACCGGGATACGGATTCCCTGAACTCTGGTAATCCGGTTTTCGGTGTATAAGAGAAATATCCGTCGGAAATGTACTCCATCAACGCTTCTTTTACCGCCGGTGGACACGGATAATCCGGATCGGCAGCCGTCAGAGGAATTACTCCTTCTTTCTGTGC
>JABUSI010000007.1 GCA_021442745.1 Erysipelotrichaceae bacterium
TAAAGCATTTAGTAAATTTGTATATTCAAATGTATAAGATATTTGTAGAAAAGGAAGCAAAATCCTTATGAGCGGTTTATTTCTGAATTTCTCAAACCATCCATATTCTACATGGGATGAAAACCAGCTGCAGGCTATACAAACACAATTTGACTGTGCTGAAAAAACGGAAATTGCTTTTCCTGACATTGATCCAAATCTTACTAATGAACAATTAAAAGAAATGGCAGACAAGTATATCAAGGAAATTCTCGCTGTTCATCCTGACATTGTTCTTTGCCAGGGCGAGTTCGGACTTACACATTATATCGTAAACCAACTTAAAGCTGCAGGAATCGTAGTTGTTTACGCCTGTAGTTCCAGAGTCGTTGAAAATGAAGTTCATCAGGGATTAAAGAAGAAAATCGTCATATTCTCTTTTACTCAGTTTAGAGAATACCTTTGAGCAAACATTATTCTTATACCCAACATTATGAGAAAGCGGAAATTCCGCTTTCTTTTTTATAACCAGTATAGATTTCCCCATCCCGAAAATACGTATGATTTTGAGGCAATACAAAAAACCGTTATAAAAACGCCGATTCTATCGACGTTTTCTGTTACTTATTTCCTGAGTAAAATAATCAGTCTCTTACCATTTACTCTCCTGATAACTTATACCTCGCACTATATATTCTTACATCCTCATCATCCATCAGCCAGCCGTATTTCTTTAGAAACTCTATCTTCTCTTCCTCCGTCTCCCACGTCTGTAATATATGACGAACACCCTTCGTATTCACATTCTCTTCTCCATCAAAGAATCTTCCCCCGGGACCTTCCTTATACCTCACAGGTACACCATCTTTGATTACCGTCCAGACACACGAACCACCCGTTGTATACAAATCATCTCCAACCTGTCCGTCAAACAAACCCGACTCCATCTTCGACAACAACTCTTTTTCCACACTACTAAAACTCATCTGAAATCTCCTTTACGAACTACACTTATTTTTCTCTGTACCAACAACAAGATCCTGTCTGTAAACCTACTGTACATCATCAAAAAAGGTATTTCAATTTCAAGCAAACTCCAGACTTCCCATAATTT
>JABUSI010000220.1 GCA_021442745.1 Erysipelotrichaceae bacterium
TGCCGAAGCAATCAGACTCATCCCCACACTCTGGAATAACATACTTCCCGCAATACTGATTGGCAGAATGACTAAGATGATACTCTGTGCCCGTAACGCCAGAGAACCAATCGCAATAACTTCCATATCATCCCGGAACAACGATACAATCCATTCGGATTTCAGTACTCCGAACGCCCCGATACAGCCTAAAAATACCATACTGAACACCATCGCAAACACAAACCCCTGTTTGACTCTCGAATACTTCTTCGCCCCGAAATTGAACGCTGCCACCGGCTGAAATCCCTGTCCGATTCCAATCGATACACAACCTAAGAAGTTCAGTACTCTTGACACAATCGACAATGCCGCAATCGCCGCATCCCCATACACTCTGGCCTGCGTATTCAATACCATTGTTGATACACTTCCCAGTCCCTGCCGTAACATCGACGGAAATCCCGTCTTACAGATATTCCATACCACTTCCGCCTTCGTTGTAAAAAACTTCCACGAAATCCGGCTCTGTACCTGATGCTTCAGATACGGCAATAACAGAATACCCATACTGATGTATTGCGAAACCAGCGTCGACAACCCCGCTCCCGCAATCCCCATATGAAACTTCTCAATCAGCAGATAATCCCCGAAGATATTCAGGATACCACCCGAACACAACCCGACCATCGCAAAGGTCGCTTTTCCTTCATACCGAAGAATATTATTCATGACACAACCCGTCGTCATCGCCGGACCGGCTAACAGAATAAAAGTTGCGTACGTCTTCGCATACGGAAGAATCGTATCCGTACTGCCAAACAGATACATCAGTGGTGTCAGAAACACCATCCCGATTATCAGGATTCCGATTCCCGTAAACAAGGCCAGAAAGAAACTGGTGGAACAGAACACCTGCGCACTCTCCACATCCCTCGCACCCAGTCTTCGCGAAATATTACTTCCCGCACCATGACCGTACATAAACCCGAATGCCTGCAAGATTGCCATCAACCCGAACACAACACCCGTTGCCCCCGAAGCACTCGTCCCCATCGTACCGACAAAATACGTATCCGCCATATTGTACAGATTGGTGATCA
>JABUSI010000020.1 GCA_021442745.1 Erysipelotrichaceae bacterium
CCACATAATCGGCATGGGAAGGACGGGCAATTCCGGCAGTTTTTTCATAATCCGCCGAATGCTGATTGCTGTTTTCAAAGACAATCGTTACCGGCGTACCGGTGAATTTCCCGTGATACACACCGGAAAGAATATGCGGAATGTCGCTTTCCTTCCGTGCCGTACTGATGGTTCCTTTCGGTTTCCGTTTATCCAGTTGTGCCAGCAGAAATTCTTCATCGTATTCCGTACCGGCACAGATTCCGTCAATCACACAACCTACCGCTTCTCCATGGGATTCCCCGAATATCGTTACGCTAATATGATTCCCGAATGTATTTCTCATATTACAGCCCTCCTACAGCAGATTCTTCAGTTCACTGACTTTTACCGTCTCCAATACGGCTTCTCCTGCCGTATAGACCTTAACAAGTGTCAATGTATCTGCTGTTCTTTTTTTATCTTTCAGCATATATTCCAGAACTTTGTCTGTATCATAGGACAGATTGTACGGAATCTTCAGTGAATCCAGGATTCTGCGCAACCGTTTTCTGTTGTCCCCGGTTAACAGTTTATCCATACCGACCGCCACCGCTTCGCCATGCAGAACGTCCTTGCAATCGAAATAACTTTCAATCCCATGGCCGATGGTATGTCCGAAATTCAGAATCTTCCGGATTCCCTGTTCCGTTTCGTCTTCTTCCACAATCTTTTTCTTCATCTGCAGACTGCGCAGGATAATCTCACTTTCGTTTTTGTATACGTCCTCTTCCATCAGATCCAGAATGACGGGATCCTGAATGAATCCGGCTTTCAGTGCTTCCACCATCCCGTTCCGGTAATGACGTTTGGGCAAAGACTGTAACGTCATACTGTCCAGAAATACCGCAATCGGCTGATGAAATGCCCCGACACAATTCTTCACGCCATCCATATTGATGGCCGTCTTTCCGCCGATGCTGCTGTCAATCTGGGATAAGGTCGTCGTCGGCACGTTCACAAAGGAAATACCACGCATATAAGACGCTGCCACAAACCCTGCCAGATCCCCCGTTACAACTCCGCCGATGGCGACTTCGTG
>JABUSI010000173.1 GCA_021442745.1 Erysipelotrichaceae bacterium
GCTTCCGCAAAAGCCGTAAAATTAGCCCACGAAATCATGCCGGACTGCATGGTCGGTTGTATGCTCGCTGCCGGCAACTATTATCCATGGTCCTGCAATCCGGTTGACGTCTATGCCGCTATGGAAGCCGACCGTGACAACTACCACTTCATCGATGCCCAGGCCAGAGGCGAATATCCGAAGTTTGCCTGGAAGCGGATGGAAAAACTGGGACTGCACCTGGACATTACCGAAGAAGATTTACAGGTTATGAAAGAAGGACCGGTCGACTTCATTTCCTTCTCCTACTATTCTTCCCGCTGCTCTTCCGGTGTACCGGAAATCGTCGAAAAGAACAAGAAGCCTGGCAACGCCGCTATCTTCTCTTTAAAGAACCCGTACTTAGCTTCCAGCGAATGGGGCTGGCAGATTGATCCGTTAGGTTTACGGATTACCTGCAATACGTTATATGACCGTTATCAGAAACCGTTGTTCATCGTAGAAAACGGTTTAGGTGCCAACGACGTTGTCGAAGAAGACGGTTCCATTCACGATCCGTACCGTGTCAACTACATGAGAGAACACATCAAGGCGATGGAACAGGTTGTCAACGAAGACGGCGTTCCTCTGTTAGGATATACCATGTGGGGACCGATTGATATCGTATCCGCTTCCACCGGAGAAATGAAGAAACGGTACGGTTTCATCTACGTTGACAAGGATGACAGCGGAAAACCATGTTCCATGAAGAGAAGCCGCAAAGACAGTTTCTTCTGGTTCAAGAAAGTCATCGCTACCAACGGAGAAGATTTAGACTAAGTGACTCTTCACAAATTCTTAAGGGCTGTACGCATTGTACAGTCCTTTTTGTATGCTATACTGAAGTCAGAAAGAAGGTGTAACCATGAATTCTTTTAAAAAGCTTTGTATTATTTCCCTAGTCATTTCCATAACCATGCTGCAATGGTTCTTGTTCGATTTACCATTCCCGTCCGATCGGTTCATCCTGTTGTTTATGACCGCGTTCGGTACCGCTATTTTAAGTTTTGTATGCTGTGCCGTTGTGCTGATTAC
>JABUSI010000001.1 GCA_021442745.1 Erysipelotrichaceae bacterium
GGTGAAAGAGTACATGCGTATATATACGATACGGAGAAGGATTATACAGAATATCTGAATAAATGATTTATTGGAGGCATAATGCGAAGAATAGCTGTTTTATACATTTGCACAGGACCATACAAGGTGTTCTGGGATCAGTTTTATGAAACATATGAACAGTATTTCCTTAAGGAATCTGAAGTTCATTATTTTGTTTTTACTGATGATAAGGAATCCTTCGCCAAATACACAAACGAGAGAGTGCATCTTATTGGTATAAACAACGCACCATGGCCATTGATCACTTTGTTGAGATTCCATTATTTCCTTTCTGTTGAGGATGAACTTAAACAGTTCGATTATTGTTATTTCTTCAACTCAAATCTTATCTGCACAAGAAATATAACGGAAGAAGAATTCCTGCCTAGTGGTAACGAAAAGATAGTTGTTACTATCCATCCCGGTTATTGCAACAGCAAGATTTATGATTGCCCTTATGAAAGGCGTAAGGAAACAGGCGCTTATGTTCCGTACAACTGTGGTGAGCATTATGTGATTGGAGCTGTAGAAGGCGGAGAGACAGAAGCTTTCCTTAAAATGTGCAAGACCATTCAGTCACGTATTAATGATGACCTGAAAAAAGGTAATATCACAAAATGGCATGATGAGAGTTATCTGAATCACTATATCATTGGCCGTAATGATGTTAAGTATCTTCATCCGGGATATTGTTATCCTATGGGATTCGATCTGCCGGTTGAGAAGATCATCGACACAGTCCCAAAATTAAAGTACTTTGATGTAGATAGTTTCAAGAATGCAGAAAAAAAGAAGGTTACGTTAAGAAACATAACCAGCAGCAGTCGGGTAAGAATGTATTTGAGAAAACTCTATTATCTGATTGACTGTCTCACGATGAAAACGGTAAAACCGGACAAGTATTCATCATGATCAATGGTATTTGACTTCGTCTCTGTAAGGAACGTCGTTAAACAGATTATAGGCAATCTTAGGCCATTTAAGGAGTTTTGTAAGGTTAGGGTATGTCAG